>CAYLSF010001412.1:0-2219 GCA_964385675.1 uncultured Saprospiraceae bacterium | reverse complement strand
TTTTTAATATTTAAAAATCTGTTTATTTTTGAGTTAGACTTAAATGCATCAATCAAATACTAGGACTTTTAAACCTTTAATACTATGAAAAACCTAAATACTTTTCGGAATAATATTCATCCCAAAAGAATTGTACCAATCGAGAGCATGAAAAATGTACAAGGAGGATTACGATACACTACTAGGAGTTGGTGGCAGTTTTTATTGAAAGCCAAAGCTTTAATTCTAAGTGGTGAAAATATTCAAGTAGGTTATGATCATAGTCAACGCGAATTTTGCATCGACTGGTAATCATTACGTGAAGCATGTTATTAAAAAAGAAGGCAGTTCAAACCTAGTTTGAACTGCCTCTTATCGTTTAACTAGAAATTCAGTATAATTCAGTAGAGAAGTTAGTATTTAAAACCTTACTTTCTACAGTTTTTATCTAACAGCGATACCTCATCCCAATAGCTACATGATTTTCGCACTTATTGTCATTTTAATATCGAAGTTGTTTAATAATTCGTGACAAAATGATTAGTAACTGCTTTATTGGGGTAAAATAGGACGAGTAAGTTCAAAAGTAGTTTTCTACTTGAACTTACTCGCCCTATTGATACACTAACTTAAATTTTTTGTCACACTACATCATAAACCACTTTATAGTTAGGATCTTCAATGATATTAACCTCAATGATTTCCTCTGCGTTTTTTAGTAGTTTTACACAATCGGAGCTAAGGTGCTTTAAATGTACTTTTTTACCTGCTTTCTGGTATCGTTCCGTGATTTTGTTGAGTGCTTCGATGCCCGACATATCTGTTACACGACTCTCTGCAAAGTTAATAATGACTTCATTTGGATCGTTTTGAACATCAAATTTTTCATTAAAAACAGCCGTAGAACCAAAGAATAGAGGTCCGTAGATTTCATAGTGTTTTATACCGTTTTCGTCAATACGTTTACGAGCACGAATACGAATAGCATTTTCCCAAGCAAAAACCAATGCAGAAATAATAACACCAATTAATACCGCTAAAGCTAAATTATGTAAGAAAACCGTAATGCTTGCGACAAGTACCATCACCAACACATCTACAAAAGGCATTTTGCCGAAAGTTCTTAAACTTGCCCATTCAAATGTACCAATAGCTACCATTATCATTACACCAGTCAATGCTGCCATTGGTAATTGTTCAATATAAGCCGCCCCAAACATGATAAAAAATAATAACATCATAGCCGCTACAATACCTGAAAGCCTTGCTCTTGCCCCCGAAGAAATATTAATTAAACTCTGCCCAATCATCGCACAGCCACCCATACCTGAGAAGAATCCTGTTAGTAAATTTGCAATGCCTTGTGCAACTGCCTCTTTGTTACCTCTTCCGCGAGTTTGAGTAATTTCATCAATTAAGTTAAGTGTCAAAAGACTTTCAATTAATCCAACCCCTGCAATGATGAGGGCATAAGGAAAAATAACTGTTAAGGACTCAAGCGTGAATGGAATATCTGGAATATGAAAAGGTGGAAATCCACCTTGAATAGAGGCAATATCTCCAACCGTTCTAGTATCAATACCGAAACCAATGGTGATAGCAGCAACTACTAAAATCGCCATAAGAGAGGCAGGTACAGTCTTTGTTAATTTAGGTAAGCCCCAAATAATCAACATGGTTAAAAGGACTAAACCCAACATCATGTAGAGTGTCGTTCCAATCATCCAAGCCCCGCTAACTTTAAACTGATTCAACTGTGCTAAAAATATAACGATGGCTAAGCCATTCACGAAACCGAACATTACGGAGTGTGGAACAAGTCGAATAAATTTCCCTAACCTTAAGAAACCTGCTACTATTTGCAAAATACCAGCTAAGACTACAGCAGCAAAGACATACTCTACGCCATGAGATTTTACTAATGCGATAATTACAACAGCTACTGCACCTGTTGCCCCCGAAATCATACCTGGACGCCCTCCTAAAATAGCTGTAACTAATCCCATCATAAATGCAGCATATAAACCTGTTAAAGGAGAGAGACCTGCTATTAAGGAAAAAGCAACAGCTTCCGGTACAAGTGCTAAAGCAACCGTAAAACCAGAAAGAATTTCACTTTTATAGTTTACTTTTTGTGTTAAATCGAATAAGTTGAAATACTTCTTCATAGTTATTTTATATAACTTTTTTGCTAAAAATTTCACCTAATAATTATAATTTTTTTTACATTTTTACTTATT
>CAYLSF010001411.1:0-2220 GCA_964385675.1 uncultured Saprospiraceae bacterium | reverse complement strand
AATTATGTGAATTTTCTTTTGCTCCTTGACGCTAATCCGATAGCTATCGGGATGAAAATAAATTACACTGGGTCATCCCGATAGCTATCGGGAGTTGTTCACAATGAAGATGATAATCGTATGAAAACTAAAAATGGACCAATTAATCAATCCATTATCAGTACAATTGCTATTAATATCCATCGTAAAAACGGAAATCCTTCTATTACTGATAGCCAAACTAAATTTGGTGCTAATGTCAATGAACTTTTTAATATTTACTCAAAATCTTAGAACTTTACAGCCCTGCGATAGCTATCGGGACTTCGAAAGTCGCTCTACTCTTTAGCCCTTTATCAAATACATGTATTTCTGGTTTTTCACTAGTAGAAACTTCGGTGTTTTGAATAACTTCTTTTAAGGCTGTTTCTTCACTTAAATGTCCCGATAGCTATCGCATAGGCATCAACCTTATTTTTTATAAAGTATAAATCACTAATTAACAATATATTAATTCCATTTGATTTTTTCGCTGCCTCTTGTCATAAAGGCAAGAGGCAGCAATAATATCAATAAAATCATCCGGAGAACTAAATAATTGTTCTTGTTTATCAAAATCTTGCATAAAAATTTGCACGAATTCCGCAAATTTAAATACACTGATGAACCTCTTCGTTTTATTAAAAATCTTGATTAAAAAATAGTTATATAATTTTGTAAAGAATAAAGTCAGCCATGCGAGCAATAAGTAGAACGTTATTATTGCCCGACTGGGTTTCATAGATGCTTTATCGAACATTTTAACAAAATTAAATTTTGACTTCCAAACCTTAAAAATAATTTCAATACGCCACCTAAGTCTATAAACCTCAATAACTTCTTGACTACTAAGTATTTCTAGTGGTACATTCGTAATAAAAATACACCAGCCAAGCCGTTCATAATATTCTTGCGAATGATTTACTTTAGTATGTCTATCTGTTTTTGCCTTGCGTTTTCGTTCTGCCGCCACCTCGTCAGGCAGCCGAACTGCTACTAATCTAACCTTTAATTGATATTTTGAACCTATAAGTATCTCTCTATCAATTATTTGGATATTACTTATTTTTGCTTTTTTAAATATCTTATTCAAATTTAATTGTTCATTAGTTTTTATATCATATAAATTAACACCATACTTTAGTCGACTCAAAAAATAACAATCCTTAGCATCTAATTTACTAAATATGTCCAATCCCGATAGCTATCGGGAAATAACCTTTATCTCGTAAAATAAGGTCACCTGATTGAACTATTTCTAATATATCTCCAGAAGCACTAGCGTCATTATCCCGAAAACTGCCTAAAGAAATTGCCTCATAATTATCTGACAATAAGTCCATTGTTAATTGTACTCTAGCCGTAGCACTATCACCTTTTCGAGTAAAAGATGATGGAAAAAAATCTACTAAATTTTTTGGTACTTTAATACAGGTACTATCTTGAAGTAAAATTCTATTAAAACGCTTTAATGGCAACGCAATACGAGTTAATTTTGTTGATTCATTTTCTTCTGTATTAAATTTTAATTGTAACTGAATTGACTTAATTAACAACCACTTAGCGAACTTAATGTGCCTAAATTGTAACCTCTTTTCTAACCCTTGCTCTGTTAAGGTTAAACCATCTATTAACTTGCTCATTTGCAAAGTCCAATGTAATAATGTGGTCCCCCTACTCAATAGCATCGTAAAAAAGCTAAGTACATATAATTTACCTGTAATTTTTCCATCTGCACGTTTTATGAAATTTGTTAATTTACTACCTTGTTCAATATTTAAATTTGATAGTTTTTCTGTAATTTTAGATTCTTTTATTTTCATACTGCTTGATTATTTTTGATGTAACTATAAAATTCGAGCAGTATCTTTTTTTATACAAATTTATCTTTTACATATATTATTTATTAAGGTTGATGCCTATGCGATAGCAGCTGTTCTCGGTTTAGCTTTTTTAATATTTGTAATAGTTTGTAAATTAAATACATCCATTTTTTGAAAATATGCTACGCAAATAATGGATTGTAATGATAAATAAGAGCTAATAAATATTAAATTCTCTAAACCGAGAATAGCTGATGCGATAGCTATCGGGATTGGTCTTGATGAAATTCCATTCGGACTAGAAAATCGCTTGTAAATTCCGTGGTTAGTTTCACTTGACGCTTACCCTTTTTGGTATTCCCTACTTTCATGCCATCCA
>CAYLSF010001410.1:0-2220 GCA_964385675.1 uncultured Saprospiraceae bacterium | reverse complement strand
AATTATGTGAATTTTCTTTTGCTCCTTGACGCTAATCCGATAGCTATCGGGATTGATTTTTTGAAGCATAACGGGTTATGTGAAAAAGATTATATGAAGTATCAATTAAAATTGATAGTAATTGGTCGATTTATTTTTGAACTGTTCCCTATGCCTTATTCTCTCTAAAATGACTTAATCATTATGCAACAAACTATAGAAATACATCAGATTTCTCAGATGCACCAAATGGGAGGACTTCCCAAACCTAAGCATCAACTGGTCAGTGTGATTCATAATCGTGATATAGAGTCTGTATCTAGTCTGCAAGATGTTAAGATAATCAATCATCTATATGTGGTGATCTTTAAATCTTCTAATAGTTGTAGTACTTTTTCTTATGGTAGAAATTTATATGATTTTGAAGGGGGGACACTAGTATTTACGGCTCCGGGGCAGGTCATGGAATTTAGCCAAAATACAGAAGAAACTGCTCCCATAGATCCTGATGGTTGGTCGTTAATATTTCATCCCAATATTTTTAGAAGGAATGATTTAGCTTCTAAAATCAATAAATATTCGTTTTTTCATTACGATTCCAACGAAGCCTTACATATATCCGAGCAAGAAAAAAGTGCTATTCAAGATTTATTGAATAAGATCATTCAAGAATACAGTCAAAAACTAGACCGCCATAGTCAGCACTTAATTGTCGCCAACATTGAATTATTTTTGGACTATTGCTTACGATTTTATGATCGTCAATTTTTTTCAAGAACAAATTTGAACAATGATACGATATCAAAATTTGAGAAATTTCTAGTCAATCACTTTGAATCTGAGCAAATTCATCAAATAGGAGTTCCTAGTGTAGAATATTGTGCCAAACAGCTCAATTTATCTCCTAATTATCTTAGTGATTTACTCAAAAAAGAAACGGGGAAAACAGCTTTGGAGCATATTCATTTCTTTTTGATTGAAAAAGCAAAAAATAACTTACTCAACTCTAATGAACCGATAAGCAGTATTGCTTATGCTCTAGGGTTTGAATATCCTCAACGGTTTAGTAACTTATTCAAATCAAAAACAGGAATGAGTCCAAAGGCGTATAGACATTTAAATTGAGAAAATACTTTATCAAAGCAAAAGGATACTTAATAAATTTAACCCAAAATAGATATACTCGACTTGTCATAATACCGTTTTAGTCATACTATAATTTTATAGTATGGCTAAAATCAATTATATGTCAATTCGCATAAAAAACTACAAGCAATTAACTCAATTTCCTATTTCGTTTGGAGGGCTTTTTCTATTGTTATTGTATTTAATACCATTCAACCCAATAACCGCTCAAGTATTAGATTCCATAACAAAAGAAGTCCATTTTGAAAGTGAGGGAGTGGTTCTTGCGGGTACAATTCATCAACCCCCAAATGCTTATGGTGCTGTGGTCATAGTACATGGTTCTGGTCAAGAATCTCGAATGACACAATTTGCAGCACTTTTAGCGAAACATGGTATTGCTGTGTTAACTTATGATAAACGAGGCGTTGGAGCGTCAGACGGTGTTTATGCTGGGCCTGAAGTTGGAACAAATAATATTGATTCAGCGAATCTCCATTTATTAGCCAAAGATGCGAGTGCTGCCGTCAACTTATTGCATCAACGAAATAAAGATATACCAATAGGTCTTGTAGGCTTCAGTCAGGCCGGATGGATTATTCCTATTGCTGCCCACCAAAATCCTTTGGTTGAATTTATGGTTTTATTTAGCTGTCCGACTATTAATACTTTAGAACAACTTAGATTCCAATTTTACACCAATGGAAATAATGATTTCTGGGATAAACATACAGAGGCGGATGCTCGTGAACATATCAAAAACGATCCAGATCGGTATCAATTTATAGCTACTGACCCTAAGGTTACGCTAAGTAAACTTTTGATTCCAGGTCTCTGGCTTTTTGGTGAAAAAGATATTCAGATTCCAGCTAAGTTATGTATTGAACAGCTCAATGCCCTCAAAGCTCAAGGCAAACCTTTTGACTACACCTTATTTCCATCATTAGGACATAATACAGCATTTGCCAATACTACTGCACCTGTTGATATTTCTATTCATTGGATAAGACAAACTATTTTGAATATTAGATAGTAAAAATCCTATTCTTATTAGTCATCAAAAGTCCAATTAATTTAAAGTATCTTTGCGAATAATAGGGGGAACGAAAAGTAATT
>CAYLSF010001409.1:0-2222 GCA_964385675.1 uncultured Saprospiraceae bacterium | reverse complement strand
TCTAAATGCCAAACAAGTACAACTCAAAATCAAAGTAGCTAACAGCAAAGATTCTATTCAATATGCTTTAACAGGTTTAGCCAAAGAAGCTCACCTAATTGAAGTGAAAGATGGAAAATATCAACTCAATAAGGCAAAAGCGTTGGATCAAATGCTTCAAACTTTTGGTCGGGTAGATATGACTCGCAATGGTTCAGCCTATATCATTTCAGATGAATTAGAGGAAGATGTATTTGTACCAGCAAAGAGATTAAAATCTGCTTTGGATGGCGATAAGGTGAAAATTGCTTATTTCAGAGCACCGAATAAGGATAAATTAGAAGGAGAAGTTGTAGAGGTTGTTGAGCGAAGTACCGAATATTTTATCGGAACAATTCACGTATCTAAGAAATTTGCATTTGTTATCCCTGATAATCAGAAGATGTTCATGGATATTTATATAGAATTGAAAGATAAAGGGAAGGCGAAAGATGGCGAAAAGGTTGTAGTGAAAATTCTAAAATGGCCGAGTAAGACTGTCAAAAGCCCTATTGGAAAAGTAACCGATACTTTAGGAAAAGCAGGAAGTAGTGATATTGAAATGAAATCTATTTTAATACAAAATGGATTTGAATTAAGCTTTCCAGAGGATGTGATTAAAGAATCAAATGCCTTATCTACAACTATATCCAAATCTGAAATTAAGCGTCGTAGGGATTTTCGAGACATCACGACGTTTACCATCGATCCTGATACGGCTAAAGATTTCGATGACGCCCTTTCATTACGATATTTAGAAAATGGAAATTGTGAAATAGGAGTACATATCGCAGATGTTGCTCATTATGTAAAAGCTGGAACGGCTTTAGATAAAGAAGCTTTGAAACGCTCAACGTCTGTTTATTTAGTCGATAGAGTATTACCGATGTTGCCCGAAAAAATTTCTAATGAACTTTGCTCACTTCGGCCTAATGAAGATAAACTAACCTTTTCCGCTGTTTTTACATTTGATAAAAATGACAAAATCGTAGAAGAATGGTTTGGACGAACGATTATTCATTCGGATAGACGATTTACGTATGGAGAGGCACAAGAGATATTGGAAACAGGAGAAGGAGACCATGCCGCAGAAATCAAGAAGATGGCAAAAGTTGCTCGGAGTTTGCGAAAAGCAAAATTCAAAAATGGAGCGATTAACTTTGACTCTCCCGAAGTGAAATTTAAATTGAATGAAGAAGGCACACCGCTTTCTGTTTACCTCAAAACTCGGAAAGAGGCGAATATGTTGATTGAGGATTTTATGTTGCTAGCAAACCGAAGAGTAGCCGCTTTCATAGGCGATCGACAAAATCAACTAGAAATCCCATTTGTATATCGGATACATGATGAACCAAATCCAGAGAAATTAGCGGATTTTGTCACTTTCGCCAAGGCGATGGGGTATCCTTTAAAAATGGATACGCCTGAACAAGTTGCTGCATCTTTTAATAAATTGATTAAAGATGCTCACACACAGCATGAATTGCGATTGTTAGAACCATTGGCAATTCGTACGATGTCAAAGGCGGTATATAGCACGGATAATATCGGGCATTATGGTTTAGCTTTTCCATTTTACACGCATTTTACTTCTCCGATTCGCCGTTATTCGGATGTGTTGGTACATCGTGTATTTTTTAAGAATTTGGATGCACCATTTCGAGTCGATAAGGAATCTTTAGAAGTAAAGTGTAAACATATTTCTGTACAAGAGCGTAAAGCGATGGATGCAGAACGAGCGTCTATCAAATACAAACAAGTGGAGTTTATGACGAAGCATGTTGGGGAAGTTTTCGATGGCGTGATTTCTGGATTTTTGGATAAAGGAATGTTTGTAGAATTGAAAGACAACTATTGTGAAGGTCTAGTTCCTTTTGATAGTATGCCTGAGTCATTTACCGTTGGAAATGGACGATTGTATGCTGATGGAAATCGCTCTGGACGACGCTTTAAAATGGGAGATACCGTAACGGTTCGTATTGTTAGTGCAAATTTGGTTAAGAAGGTTATTGATATGGAATTGGTGGAGGAGGAGGAAAATTAGGAATTAAGAATTGAGAATTAGGAATTAATTACTCATTGAATAGTAAGACACATAATTAATATACAATATGTGAAATGAAGAACCAATACACTAAACTTCTTAGGTTAATAGATTTCGAAAATAAAGGTAATTGTCTCATTTTAACGGTTAAACTAGAAAC
>CAYLSF010001408.1:0-2222 GCA_964385675.1 uncultured Saprospiraceae bacterium | reverse complement strand
CTGCTACATGGGCTAATAAAGGACGAAGGTCGTAAGGCATGGAAAAAAGTTTAAAAATTAATTTTCTGTCACGTTTACGTAACAAATGTAAATGATCAGTACTTTTATAACAACACCTATACACATTGAATATCACCTTTAACTAACTTATTTTTGAGAAAAATGGCATCAATAGGACTTAACAAGCACTAATAGGTATGGATTTTGGAGATAAAATGATGCAAGCCAGAAAAGATAAAGGCGTTTCTAGAGAGGACTTAGGGAAATCGATAGGAACTTCTGGAGCTATTATTGGCAGGTACGAAAGAAACGATATGAAGCCATCTATAGAGATTGCCGCTAAAATTGCAATCGCGCTTGATATCTCACTAGACTACTTGGTGGGTAATACCTCACTGGAGGTAAAAGACAAGAGTATTATGCAAAGACTTGAGAATATCGCCCTAATGCCTACTCAGAAAAGAAAAGAGCTATTCAATGTTATTGATGCGTATATAAGAGACTTTAAGACCAGTCAAGCTTACGCCTCCTAAAACAACAAAGCCCAGTATCGCTACTAGGCTTATCCTTTTATATTTTACACTCGACACAAGTCAAAAAGACTTGCGCCAGAATTACGGCATACTTAAACCAGACGGGGGCTAAAAATATTGCCAGTATTCTTAATACAACTGTAGGTTATTTACTTGGGGAAACAGAAGACGATCAACTTCTAAAAGATCCTAATATGCTTCAAAGATTGAAAGATCTAAATGCGCTTCCTTCTGTTGATAAAGAGCATATCTTGTACGCTCTGGACGGTCTATTACAAAACTTCAAAGCCAAGCAAGCTTACACCTCATAAAACAATAAAGCCCCTATTAGAGGCCTTATCTATATCTTCGCCGCATTATAAATGCTACTTCTCTACTATCAACTTTAACAAGAGGCACGCTTTACAAAAAAGCATTAGTAGGGTTTTTTCGCTATAAAAGGAGGAGGTCCTACTTCTAAAAAACTTTTTCTATCAAAATACCGAATGTCTAGAACTATTTGCTTTCTCCTAGGTAAATGAGGATAAACAATGCAATGCTTGTACTTCCATGAAGAGTAGGTGTCAATAAGCCTTTTATTCAAATATTTTACTACGACTAACTCTTTCTCGCCATTTATAATACCTGAATATTGCCGATAACATTTTTTATGATACTCACTGTTAATCTCAATTTGACATATATCTGAGGGGGCAGGAATAAATTGCACAAAACCATCTTCTTTTTGACTGCAGGTATCACGAAGAATACTCCCCTGTTTGACAAATACATTCGACATACCTAGCAAAACATAGCCATTCGGGCAATTAACACTTGTAGAGTCAATTATAACTAAATCTTCCTCACAATTTTGAGAACGCACTTGTAGTGATTGAAACGCCAAAATTGTAACTAAAACACTAATACGTAAAATGAAAGTAAACACTTTGTCTTGTATTTTGATGAATAATTCTGCTAGCACTATTGCCTGGCTCATAAAACTCACGAAGCGGTAACTTATTATTTGCTCGAATCTGGTTTTCTAGGTGTGTTGCAGGAATTTCTGCGTTAGTGATAGGTGTTCCGTTTGGCCCCTGATACCATTGCTGTCTAAATAGTCCATCTCCAAATTTCATAAATTGATAAGCATGTTGCATCTCATGGCCAAGAGTGACAAATGAAGGAATAGGTGTGGGGTCACCGTTTTGATTGTAAGAAGACGAAGGGCCGTTTCCTGACACAGACAACTCAAACACTCCTAAGACTGCCTTAGGTCCATTAAAGAAGTCACCGCCTCTGTTGATTGATAATACTCTTGAGTCAGAGCTAAGATAATTTATCATCGAACCCGCATCTTTATCAGCACTTAAAGTATTTAGATCAGACAGTAGGTTTACTTGAAAATTCCTGATTTTTCCTGTGTAAGCACTTCCATTTTGATCTAACCATTGTCCATTTTGATTGTCATAAGTTAATGTTTGCTTAGGACCAAAAATCCCTAAGAAACCGGTTCGAAACGTAGTCTTAATTTTCCTCCCATCGGGATCAACCGCTTTTATTGGGTTATTCCCCATTCCGTTGTAAGGAGAACTGAACTGACGTGCCGGATCCGGCACTAACCACCGTCCAATAACGGGGTCGTATTCTCTAGCTTCAAAATGACTCCAACCACTCTCCAAATCCTCTTCAGAGTACTGCTTGTTACACTTC
>CAYLSF010001407.1:0-2224 GCA_964385675.1 uncultured Saprospiraceae bacterium | reverse complement strand
TTAAACATCCCTATATTCGTGACTTATGTGATGAATAATTATGTCCGACTACTTATTACTCTCTAAAAGTATAATATGATATTAAACTCCATCACGTCAGCCCCAAACTTAAAAGCGGAGAAATGCAAAGTTATATAAAAACGAATTTGGCATTCCCCCCGAACAAGAATTAGATAAGTTGCTTTAGGCAAGGTTCGACTCTCGATAGCTATCGGGACGACTTTTGGGATTTGGGATTTTAATAAAAAAACACGCTTTTCGTAGTTGTAACCCCGCTTCCGTTCGCTTTTCACAGAAATTTCTGCCTTTTTATCAGAAATAAAACAGCTTAGTATTGTGTCATCAATCGCTTATCAACAAAAGCACAGTACACAAAAACTAAAAATAACAAGCCATGAAAAGTATAACAAAAATTATTTTTACTTCATACTTATTACTTACAACCTATTACCTATCTAATGCTCAAATTGCCATTAATATAGATGGAACAGATCCTGATGAGTCGGCTATGCTAGATGTTAAAAGCACCGACAAGGGCATATTAGTACCACGAATGACCTCAAGGCAAAGAGATGAAATACAAAATCCAGTAGCAGGTTTAATAATTTATAACATATCAGATAGTTGCTTCAATTATTATACTGGAATAGATTGGTATAAAGACTGCGGACAAAGCTTGTCCAACAACGAACCAACCCTAGATATTGGAGTTTCGTCAAGTAATCCAGATTATGATATAACCTATAGCATTGCTTTTGATAGTGAAGATAACATGTTTATTGCTGGACGATATAATAATACATTAACATTAGGAAGTGATACATCAATTTCTGTTACTGGTAATACTGATTTGTTTTTTGCAAAATATAATAGTAATAAAGACTATCAATGGGTTATCAATATAGGTTCGGCAAGTGATGATACTTATCCTCAAATTCGAGTAGATAGCAATGATGATGTTTATATATCAGGCTCGTTTAAAGAAAGTATTACAGTAGGAGGAACAACTATATCCTCAAGTGAATATGATGGTTTTTTAGCAAAATATAATAGTTCTGGTATATTTCAATGGATTGTCAGAACTGGTTTTACAGATGATTCTAATATAACGAGTTTAGCAATTGACGATAATAATGACTTATACCTTTCTGGATATTTTAGAGGTACAGCAACCTTTGGTACTTCTAACTTATCAAGTTCCTCTAAAAATAGTGCTTGTTTACTTAAATATACTAACGATGGAACACCAATATGGGGCGTTCAAACCACAAGTACTTCTGGCTGTGACGCGTATGATGTCGCTGTAAAAGGAGATAAAGCCTTTATGGTAGGATATATTCGAGGCTCGGCTACGATAGGAACGGATAATTATAGTCCTAATTCACGTGATGCCTTTATTGCTCAGTATGACACTTCAGGTAATTATTTATGGTCTACCACAGTAGTTGGTTCAGACAGATCTTATGCCTATGCTATCACTATTGACGACAATGGAGATTTTTACTTTGGAGGCACTGTGGATGGTAATATCACGATTGGAGACAGTTCTTTTACTGTAAATGACTATAGTCTTTTTATTGCAAAGTTTGATGCTACAAATACTTTTCAATGGGTTATCCATCAAAAACAAAATGAAAGTTACATCTTTGATTTGTATATAGACGCTAATAATGATGTGATAGCGACAGGGCAATACAACAGCAGTTTAGATTTTGGAAATTTGACTTTTACCTCAGCAAATTATCTTTACAATACCTTTGTATTTAAATTAGATAGCGATGGAAATTGTCAATGGATAGAAGCAGGTGAGTGTAATAATTATTCTGCTGGTAATGGCATTGGGATTAACAGTAAAAATATTATTTATATAACTGGATATTACAATAATTCAATTACGTTTTCCAATATCTCATTGACTGCAGACGGCGATTATGATTTATTAGTTGTACCGATTAATAATGAGACTGGCACGCAAAAGGTTGCAGAAAACTCTTTATCTTACTCTCAAGATACCGATACTGATAATGAAAATGAAATACAAGATATTTCGTTGAATGGCTCGTTATTAACTATAAGCAATGGCAGTTCTATTGATTTAAGTAGCATTACACTAACATCTATAATAGACTCCGATAGTAATACACAAATCCAAGTAGAAGAAACAAGTAATGAAGATATTAATGATTATTCAGAAAAAATCATTAAATACCCGCACGTGCTGGCG
>CAYLSF010001406.1:0-2224 GCA_964385675.1 uncultured Saprospiraceae bacterium | reverse complement strand
AGTCATAAAATGACCTTCTTATTTTTTAGTAAGAATACTTTTTTACCTATTTGATTTAGTTAATTTTTGTTAAAATATCTGTATTTTTATGACTATTGCAAAACCTTAAATTTATCAATAAATGAAAAATTTAATTCTATTAATGACTATTCTTTTCTTAGGAACAGCTACTTCAAGTTACGGACAACAAGTTCTAAGTTCTGCACATTCTGTGTACTTCGATTACAATTCATCGGCTTTGAATGCAAAGTTGAAAGCAGATGTCAATGCCTTAATTGCAAGACTAAAAAAGGCAAAAACACAAGATTACGAAGTTTTGGTGTATGGATATGCCAGTAAAGATGGTGGCACGGCTCATAACCTTAAATTATCTAATCAAAGAACAAAGGCGGTTTATGATTACTTAGTTGGAAATGGTATTCCAAAAGAGAAAGTGAAATGGAAAGAAATTCCAAGAGGAGAAGAAATCATGCGTAGCAAATGGTATAAGGGAGAACCTGAACCTGAAGGTGCTAAAGCAAGATTTGTAGAAATTTTGATTACACCAAGAATCGGAGATTTAGATCCAGAAGGAGGTCCTGCAGCAACAGGGTTTAAGCAGTAACCGTGTTTTTAGTCAAAAAGTCTGATTCAAGTTGTGAATCAGACTTTTTTATTGGTTACTACGCTTTTTATCCATAAATCATAATTAGATTACAATCTATTCCCCTAAAGTTCCAAACCCTTCGGGAAAACCAGAAACCTCAAAATCCCATAACACAGGCAATACAAAATATACCATTAGAGTCAATAATAAGATGGATAAAATATTCATCCAAATCCCTGTTCTCACCATATCAGGTATGCGTAAATATCCCGAACCGAATACGACTGCATTAGGAGGCGTTGCTACAGGTAACATAAATGCACACGAAGCTGCAACAGTAGCTGAAACCAATAGCACATAAGGATGAATATCCAATGACAATGCCATTGGTGCTAAAATGGGCAATAACATGGCTGTAGTGGCTAAGTTAGAGGTGATTTCTGTTAGGAAATTAACAGAAGTGATAATGATTAAAACTAAAACTACAATAGATACTCCTTCCAGTAGAGTCAATTGACTACCAATCCACTTTGCTAAACCTGAAGATTGAAACCCTGCGGCTAATGCCATACCACCACCAAAAAGTAAAATAATGCCCCATGGCATTTTTACCGCTTCTTCCCAAGTAATAATTTTCTGCCCCTGTTCAGAAGCTGGCAATAAAAACAGAATAATACCAGCCATCATCGCAATAATAGTATCATCTAATTGAGGAACGAAATTTTGTAAATAGGCTCGGCCTATCCATAGTATTGCCGTCAATATAAAAATGACTAAAACGGTGGTTTCTTCTCTTGAAATAGTTCCTAATTCATTTAACAATCGTTTAATCTCAGCTTTTCCACCAGGAAATTCTTTTTGTTTAAAGGTAAAGGCAAAACGCGTCAAATACAACCAACATAAGGTCAAGAGAATAATAGAAATCGGTAAGCCAAACTGAAACCATTGAGCAAAAGAAATTTCGATACCGTATAATTCTTGAACGATTCCAGCCAATACTAAATTCGGAGGTGTT
The DNA here is from genome assembly GCA_964385675.1 of uncultured Saprospiraceae bacterium. Lineage (GTDB taxonomy): Bacteria > Bacteroidota > Bacteroidia > Chitinophagales > Saprospiraceae > CAYLSF01. The sequence continues at coordinate 623 of CAYLSF010001406.1, read as the reverse complement.
CCAATTAAAGTTGCTACGCCACCAATAGAAGCCGCATACGCAATACTTAACATTAGAGCCTTTCCGAAAATAATATTTTCATCTTCAATCGTATCGGGGTTATCCTTCAGTTGAGCGATGATTGCCAGACCAATAGGTAACATCATAACCGAAGTTGCAGTATTAGAAATCCACATAGACATAAATGCCGTTGCCAACATAAATCCTAAGATAATCTTGGTCACATCCGTTCCAATACCATTAATAATCGTCAAAGCAATTCGCTTATGTAAGTTCCACTTTTCAATGGCAATCGCAATAATAAAGCCCCCCATATAAAGGAAAATATACTTATGTCCATAAGCAGCAGTTGTTGCTTTTAATTCTAAAGCCCCCGTGAGTGGAAATAAGACAATAGGCAAGAGGGCTGTTACGCTAATTGGAATCACTTCTGCAATCCACCATACCGCAATCCATAGCGTACACGCCAATACAGCATTCGCCTCCATTGATAATCCTTCGGGGTGAAAAAATAAAAGTGTCAATACAAATAGGATTGGTCCTAAAACCATTGAAAAATAGCGGAGTGTTTGGTTAGTTTGCATTAATTTTTTGTATAGAAGTAATTAAAATAAATATACGGT
>CAYLSF010001405.1:0-2224 GCA_964385675.1 uncultured Saprospiraceae bacterium | reverse complement strand
AGTTAAAATATAGTTTAGTAAAGCAAAAATCATTCATATCATAAAAGCTGTATAATTTATCTTATCTGTTAAACATCGAAAGTCGATTGTCAATTGTCGAAAGTCGAGGATTCAACTATTTTTACGGGATGAATGCACCGATTAGAATTGATTTGCCGACGATGTTTGGAATGAAGTCTGTAAACTCTTATTTATTTACAGGGCCTGAAGTTACGATTGTTGATTGTGGAGAAGATACGAATGCAAATTATCAAGCCTTAGAGGAAGGATTGCGTCAACAAGGATTGAAAGTAGCTGATATTAAAAGAATAGTGATTACACATTCACATATTGATCATATCGGTATGGCAAATCGGATTGTAGAAGCAAGCGGTGCAAGGGTTTATGTGCCAGAATATGCTTATGATTGGGCAGTCAATTTGGATGAAGTTCGGGATGAGCGATTGAATGTCATTATGGATACCTTGATAGAATTTGGCGTGACAGCAGAAAGTCAAATGTATAAAACATTTGAAATGGTATTTAAAGGATTTGGTAAAAATTGGACTGCCTTACCAAAAGAAAAAGTAGAGGCTTTTCCAATGAATGGCACAATAGAATTAGGTGGTGTTAATTGGGAAGTCATTCATGTACCTGGGCATTGCATTAATCAAGTGAGTTTCTATCAACCCGAAAGTCGAGATTATATTTCGGCTGATGCTTTAATAAAAATTACACCTACCCCTGTTATTGATCCACAAATTGATGCTCCTCATAAAAGAAATAAAGGATTGCAAACCATGATTAAAACCCTTCAAAAAATTGGAGAAATGGATATTGATTGGGTGCACCCTGGACATTATGAGTCTTTTCAAAATCATAAAGAATTGGTGGATCATCAACTCAATCGGATTCAAATGCGTAAAAATGAGTGCTATGAATGGATAGGGAAAGGCGTAAATGGGATAGAAGCCTTACTAAAAAAAATGTATGGCAAACGTTTTCCTACCGTTGCTTTTCCAATGATGGTGGGTTATCTAGATTTATTAATGGATGAAGGGCGAATCAATAGGGTAGGGGGGGAGAATGGTCACGTTTATTTTGAGCAAATTACCGCATAACCCTCACCGAATCAAACTTAATCCATTGATAGTGATTTTCGTGCATTTTCCAACTTCTATCTGTAGGATGACCAACAGTGATATATTGTGAAAAAGGAAGGGTAATGCCATTGATGTTTTTAAAATGGGTAAAACTAGCAGTAATGTGAATAAAGTTAACTTTATCTCGCAGTGTAAAATGTAACCATTCTATCATTTTTGTTGCTTTATCTACATACAGTACATACTGATCATATTCTCGATTAGGCGTTTCACTGCCCCATGTTGCATATAGCAAATCATAGGTTTCTCCATCTACCTTGTCTTCACCAGCATAAGCAATAATAGGAGCTTCACTGATGCGAAAAGGAAATTGAAACCAATAGTTCTTATAAATTAGTTTGTGGTGGTATTTTTCATTTGGAATAAATTTCTTTTGATCGCCTATTTTTTGATACGATTTCCAATCTTCCACACCCCAAGTTTGTCCTTTGTTTTGACCATTCAATAAAGTAAATTCTGCATTATCTGTTCCAAGCGTAGAAGTCATTTCAAATTGCTGAGGTAAAGTATCCCAACCTGCTATGCCCATTTTATTCTCATACCAATCTGCTGTTTGAGCATAGCGTCCCGTTTTGAACGCTAACCAGTTATCCATTCCACCATACGCCTCTTGCATCTCTTGCAAAAGTGCTTTTCCTTTGATCTTATCTGCTTCCGAAATATTATTTTCCTTTAAATATTCAGGACGAATATCAACAGGCGTATATAAAAACCACGCTAATCCTATTGCTAAAATTCCGACTATAATTCCTGTGATTTTCCAAAAGCGGTTCATGTTGTAGGTAGATTTGTAGATAGATTGTAAGTTATCAAAAATATACCTGCACAAGGTATAAAAAATACATTTTAGAACTTTTGAGTTTATTTCCTTTAGTGGAAAAATGATTTAAATTATTTTAGCTGTTTCATCGGAGGTGTCCTATTATAATTAGAGTTGTCAAATGGTAAATACCATAATATGTTTAGATAATTTTATGTTTGTTGATCAACAAATGATTGTAATTTTAACTTGAATCTGCGGACTAAAATAAAAGCTTCGTTAATCAAATATTTATAGTTTAAAATAGAAGGTACATACAGTA
>CAYLSF010001404.1:0-2225 GCA_964385675.1 uncultured Saprospiraceae bacterium | reverse complement strand
CTACGCTTAATCTAAACTTTAATCAAATACAGCAAATTGAAAACTTAGATAAACTCACTAACTTATCGGAACTCACGCTATCCTCGAATCAAATACAACAAATTGAAAACTTAGATAAACTCACTAACTTATCGGAACTCAATCTATCCTCGAATCAAATAGAGCAAATTGAAAACTTAGGTAAACTCGTTAATTTAGTTACACTTTGGCTATCCTCGAATCAAATACAGAAAATTGAAAATTTAGATAAACTCGCTAACTTATCGAAACTCAATCTAGACTCGAATCAAATACAGAAGATTGAAAATTTAGATAAACTTGTTAGTCTAGCTACACTTTGGCTAGACTGGAATCAAATACAGAAGATTGAAAACTTAGATAACCTCGTTAGCTTATCGGAACTCACGCTATCCTCGAATCAAATAGAGCAAATTGAAAACTTAGGTAAACTCGTTAATTTAGTTACACTTTGGCTATCCTCGAATCGAATACAGCAAATTGAAAACTTAGATAAACTCGTTAATCTAGTTACACTTAGTCTAAACTCGAATCAAATACAGCAAATTGAAAACTTAGCATCGTTATATTATTTAAAAAGACTACGTATTAGCTACAATCCCCTTCAATTTTTTCCAAAAAGTGTATTAAAAGACTTTAATTTGGAGACATTAGTCTTGAAATCTAAAATTATCAAAGATATACCCTACGAGTTATTGCAGCAAGATAATTGTTTGCCCGATGCTATTCGATGGTTTAAAGATATAGAACAAGGTAGCCTACAGAATTATGAACTTAAAATCATTATTTGTGGAAATGGTCGAGTCGGAAAAACCACGCTTCAAGAAAGCTTAAGAACAGGTAAGTATAATCCCGATTTGGTAAGCACACATGGTATTTTATTAGAACAATGGCAACCTACCATTCAACTAAATGGTAAAGCGATTCAATTGACTATCAATATATGGGATTTTGGAGGACAAGAAATCTACCATGCTACTCATCGTTATTTTATGCAAACCAGGGCTTTATATCTTATTGTATGGGATAAAAAAACTTACTATAGAACCGTGTATGAGGAAGGTGGAGAGCAGTATAAAAACTATCGACTAGAATACTGGTTGGATTATGTTCGCTCTTATAGTAAAGAAAGTCCTGCTTTCCTTATCGAAAATAAAATAGAGGATAAAACATATCGCTCTGTAGAACTTAATGAGCCTAAATTACGGAATATTTATAAGGATATTCAATTTCATAAAGTAAGCGTTCGTTCAGGAAAAAATATGCCTGTACTTAAAGCGGCTATTTTGGAAAAAGTCAAAGAGCTGCCTGAGTTAGGAATGTCAATGCCAATTACTTGGCATAATACTAAAGTTGCCTTAAAAGGGTTAGCACACAGTGAAAAAGACATTAGTTATGAGCAATTTGAAAATATCTGTAAAGGACAAAAAGTCGCTAAAGCCTCGATTCCTGCTTTAATTCGCTATTTACATAATACGGGCAGTATATTTTATCAAAAAGACTTGTTTCACAATCGGATTATACTTGATCAAAAATGGGCAATTGCAGGCGTTTATGCACTTTTTGATCGTACTGAAATGTTTTATAAACTGCGAAAAAATGAAGGTACTTTTACTAAATCACAACTTGAAAACTATTGGCTAGATAAGGGTATTCCATCGGAAAAGCATAATATTTTAATTTCTTTTATGAAGAGTTGTGAAATTTGTTTTCAGAAGAAGGAAAATGATACCTCTCCTGACCCTATTTTTATCGCTCCTTTATTACTGAAAGAAAATATATCAGCAGAAATCGCTACGTTATGGCAAACGAATCGAGAACCCACTTGGTATTTTAGGTATCAGCACCCAATACTTCATCGCTCCTTTATTCATCGGTTTATTGTACGAACGGGTCAAAAAGCACAGACGAGTAATATGTGGCAGATGGGGATTCATTTAGATTTTTCAAGAGGGAAAGCTTTAGTCAAAGGTTTTTTTGAAGAGAATGATGGTTACATCGAAATCAGAGTCACAGGACAAGAAAAAGCCTTATGGTTACATCTGATTAGAAAAGAATTTAAGGATATTTATCATCAGAAAGAAGAAGAAATTGATCAATATATTTCTTTAGATGGAAGGACTTATGTTGATGTCAAAAAGATACAAGAGAACCTCAAAAGTAATAATCCTACGACTAGAGCGGAAGATGGTACCGCTGTCGAGACT
>CAYLSF010001403.1:1234-2226 GCA_964385675.1 uncultured Saprospiraceae bacterium | reverse complement strand
CGACCGTTCCTAATCTCTAGGTCTCAATTTACGAACAGCAGCACCTGCTGACCACATTTCGGAATTACGTAAAGCTGATAATTCTTCCTCTAACTTCTCACGGTAATCTGGTTTACTATTCGCATCAATTGTCAATTGAGCTTCGTTTCCTGTTTCTACGCTTTCATATAAGGCTTCAAAAACAGGGCGGCTTGCGTCACGGAAACGATCTTTCCAATCCAATGCTCCTCTTTGTGCTGTAGTTGAACAGTTGGCATACATCCAGTCCATTCCGTTTTCACCAATTAATGGCATCAAACTTTGTGTAAACTCCTCTACCGTCTCGTTGAAAGCCTCAGAAGGAGAGTGTCCTTTTGAACGCAATACATTGTATTGAGCTTCCATAATACCAGCGATTGCACCCATTAAAACCCCTCTTTCACCTGTTAAATCACTGTAAACCTCTTTTTTGAAAGTAGTTGGGAATAAGAAACCAGAACCAATTCCAATACCTAATGCAATTGTACGCTCTTCTGCTCTACCCGTAGCATCTTGATATACTGCATAACTAGAGTTAATCCCTGTTCCTTTCAAAAATAAACGACGAACACTTGTACCTGAACCTTTAGGTGCAGCTAAGGCTACGTCAATATTTGATGGAGGTACGATGCCTGTACGGTCGCTGAATGTTACCCCAAATCCATGAGAGAAAAACAATAATTTTCCTTCTGTCAATAAAGGTTCGATAGTTGGCCAACAAGCAATTTGTCCAGCATCTGATAATAAAAATTGAACAATTGTTCCTTTTTTGGTAGCCGTAGGAATATCAAAAAGTGTTTCACCTTCTACCCAACCATCAGCTAGTGCTTTTTCCCAGCTCGCACCACCTTTACGTTGTCCAATAATCACATTAAAGCCATTGTCTCTCAAATTTAAGGCTTGTGCAGGGCCTTGAACACCATATCCTAAGACTGCAATTACCTCATCTTTTAACACCTCTTGTGCTTTAGATA
>CAYLSF010001403.1:0-1221 GCA_964385675.1 uncultured Saprospiraceae bacterium | reverse complement strand
TCTCTTGTAACTACTGTTTCCTCTACACCTCCAAAATTAATAACAGCCATTTCGTCGTAATTTTTTTTGTTGAAAATTTAAAAATTATTAATTGATTAATTCAATGATTATTAATTAAATCAATAATTAATCAATCAATGAATTATTAAGCTAATACGCCCATTTCAAATATACAGCACCATAATTAAATCCAGCACCAAAGGCGGCTAGGATTAAATTATCGCCTTTTTTCAATTTCCTTTCCCATTCCCATAAACACAAAGGCACGGTGGCCGCTGTTGTATTTCCATATTTTTCAATATTGATGGTAACTTTATCCATCGATATTCCCATTTCACGAGCCGTTGCTTGCAAAATGCGTTTATTCGCCTGATGTGGCATTAAGTAACGAATATCCTCTCCTTTCAAACCATTTCGTTCCATTACTTCTTTTGTCACGCTTGACATTCCTCTTACGGCATGTTTGAAAACGGCTCGACCATTTTGCTTAAAGTAATGCCAACGATTATCAACCGTTTCATGCGAAGCAGGATAAGCAGAACCACCTCCTTTCACCATAATCATTTCCTTGCCGACAATATCTTGCTTCAAGACAGCATCTTGTATTCCAAATCCTTCTGTATTCGGTTCTAACAAAACGCCTGCTGCACCATCCCCAAATAAAATACAATTGGTACGGTCAGAATAATCTAGTAAAGCAGACATTTTATCGGCTCCGATTACAATTACTTTCTTGTATGTTCCCGATTGAATAAACTGACTTCCTGTTACAATAGCATGTACAAAACCTGAACAGACCGCATTCAAATCAAAACAAAAAGCATTGGTTAAACCAACTTCTCCACAAATCAAATTGGCAGCACCAGGAAAAATAAAGTCGGGGGTAACCGTAGCACAGATCAAAGCATCAACTTCTTCTGGAGAAGTACCACTTTTTTCTAATAACTGACGGACAACCTCAACGCCCATAACAGACGTTCCAACTCCTTCTCCTTTTAAAATGCGACGCTCAATAATACCTGTGCGGGTACGAATCCATTCGTCATTGGTATCTACTAGGGTTTCTAATTCTGCATTGGTCATCACATAATCAGGCAAATAGCCTCCCACCGCTGTGATGGCAGCGTTAACTTTAGACATAGATGTGAAATTTAGGTACGTATAATTTTGTTGTATTTGCCTTATCTATTTAAAATAGTTCATTAAACTATTTTAATAAAA
>CAYLSF010001402.1:0-2227 GCA_964385675.1 uncultured Saprospiraceae bacterium | reverse complement strand
CATGCCTTAATCATTGGTGTTGATAACTATACAGGTGAAGCTTGGACGCCGCTAAAAAATCCTGTTAGTGATGCAAAAGCCCTTGCAAAGATTCTAAAGTCTAAATATGGTTTTGGTAACATTCAAACCATATATAATGAACAAGCTACCAGAACTAACATCATTGAACAACTGGATAAATTAACCAATAAACTTACTGAAAAAGATAACCTCTTAATATTTTATTCTGGTCATGGTCTGATGATTGGAGATGAAGGATATTGGATACCAAATGAAGCACAAACAAGAGAACGATATGAGTTAATATCAACCACAGAAGTTAAAAATGCAATTAGCAAATCTAAGAGTAAGCACATTTTAATGATGGTAGATGCTTGTTTTAGCAGTACCATTTTTAAGTCTTCTGCTTTATTCATTCAAAATGACGGTTCTGATGCTTATTATAATCAAGTGGATGAATTGTTATCACGTCAAGCGATTACAGCTGGCGGTTTAGAACCTGTGCCTGATGGTCGTGGTGAACATTCTATCTTTTCAAAATATATTTTGAAGTTTTTGACTAAAAATGAAAAACCTGCAATGGATGCGAATGAGTTATTTAACTTAATTAAGTTTCCTATAGCAGCGAATACCCCTAATATGCCTCAATTTGGACATTTACAAAATACGGGGCATGAAGGTGGTCAATTTGTTTTTAGGGTAAAAAAAGAGAAAGTCTGTGAATCAGAAGTCTTTATTGAAGAAGGAGAGATTGTAAATTTCCCAAAAGAAGGAGGGGTATTAACTGCCGTGGCAAGTGAAAAAAATGTTACTTACGAATGGTCTTACAACTCTGAATTATTAGACTATAATGGCCCAACATTAAAAGTCACCAAACCTGGAGAATATGGGGTGACAGCAGTAGCCGCAGACGGTGAATGTTCGGATGCAGCCATTGCAGAGGTTAGTATTGTGCTTCCTAAAATTACATTAGAAATAGAAGAAGGGAATAATGTAGAATTTACCTACAAAGGAGAGTTAAATGCAACATTTACAGGTTATTCTGGGAAAGTTATTTATGAATGGAAGAAAAATAACTTTTTAGTAGGTTCTGAAAAAACACTAACGGTTACAGATTCGGATAATTATACCGTGACAATAAAATTGCCTGATGGCAGAATCTTAGCTAGTGCTAGTACAGATGTTGCCGTAAATGATAGAACCTATACGACTCGAATAGGAGATGATTTACGCCGTATTGCTCGTAAATTTTATGGTTCTGCGGAGCATCTTAAATTGATTTACGACGCTAATCCTACTCTAAAGAAAGATGCCGTTTTAAAAGTAGGAACAACGCTAATCGTACCTCCACTTGAAAACCATGAAGAGGGAAAAATCAAAACATTTGTTCTAGGAGCAAGTAAAGGTTTCGCTCCTTTTGCAGGAGAAGATTTATATAAAGGTGGTATGATTACGGATATTATCAACAGAGTGTTTAAAGAGATGGAGATTCCTACCAAGACAGAATACCTTTCTAACCGTGTTGTGAAATCCATGACCTACAATGGTCGCACAAGTGTTGGTTTTCCGATGGTTAAAAATAAAATGGATGGTAACTTATTTTATTATTCGGAGCCTTTATACTCTACCTTAAATGTATTTTTTGCGCATAAGAGTTTAGGATTTAATGATATTGATGCAGAAATCAAAACTCGTAAAAAGAAGCGAAGAAAGAAGGCTAAAAAGATAATTGTAGCCGCTACCAATGATTTCATTAGTGATAGGTTGAATCAATATGTAGCCGAAAAAAATGTATTACTTCGTGCATATCCTTCCCTTGAGGCTTGCTTTAAAGCGATACAGGATGGAAAAGCAGATTTAGTCGCTGCTCCTCAAATTGCAGGTTTGGTAACGATTCAAAAATCGTATGCCTTAACAGAGTCTGATTTTAGTATTTTAAATAAAGAAATTGAGACGAATACACTACACATGGCCATTTCAAAACAACAAGCCGAGTCGCTGATCGCGATGCTTGCGAGCTCCAAAACCGACACAATGGACTGCGACGGCTGTTACGAGCATCTGGCGGAATTCGTCGAGGCCGAGCTGGCCGAAAGAGAAATCCCGGAAGCCCTGGCATGCGTCCAACGCCATTTGGATCAGTGCCCGTGTTGCGAAGACGAACACCAAGCGTTGCTCGAGGCGATTCGTGCCCTCGACGAAACCGATACCCCATGAACCGATACCG
>CAYLSF010001401.1:0-2227 GCA_964385675.1 uncultured Saprospiraceae bacterium | reverse complement strand
CATAAGGAGTAATCAACAATACAAGTTCTCTTTCGTCATCAGCTTGTTCCTGGCGCCTAAAGAAAGTACCCACCACAGGAATATCACCTAATACTGGTACTTTTTGCACATTGTTACGTTTAGTGTTTCGGATCAATCCCCCCACGGCCATGGTATAACCATGTTTTGCTACAACAGTCCCGCTTAGAACCGCTGTATTAACAGTATCAATAGGTATTTCTGTCACACTTGAATTGCCACTTTGTACAATAACGGTAGCACCATTAGCATTTACTGAAGAAGTTTCTTGCTGTAATGCTAAAGTTATAGAATTGTCATCATTAATAAACGGCGTGATACTAATTAAATTACCAACTTGTCTAACTTCTGTCTCAGCCTCAATAAAATTATTTGTACTAGTTTGATTAGTGATTGATTCAGAATTAATACCAGTAGTAATAATCGTTTCTTCACCAACAAATAACTGTGCTGGTCGGTTATTAGACGCTAAAATGACTGGTTTGGATAACACATTTATTCGATTATTTTGAGTCAATATCTCAAGTGTCGCCAAAACTCTATCGCTAATAAATTGATATACAAATGTGCCTCCTTCCAAGGGAAAATTGCCAAATAAAAATGTATTTGTTGGGAAAAAACTATTTGTATCTGGATCAATAACATCTGACGTTCCTATACTTGTTCCTAGATTTCCACTAGCACGAAAATCATCAGTAACTAAAATATCCAGCACTTTCATTTCAAGTAATACCTGCGGAACAGGCTTATCCATCTGTTTTATTAAACTCGAAATCGATTCAAGTGCTTGTTCATCACTTGTACGCACAATAATTTGATTATGTTCATTATTTGCAGTGACGTATATTAATGAAGATTGTGCAGTTAACTCTTGTAACGTAGATGCATCAATTTGATTATTAGCGCTTGCAAGTCGTTCAACTTGATCCACTGATAAGTCTGTTTGAACTTGCCTGCTTTCATCAACAAAGGAGTCATTACTACCAGCTTGGCCTCCACCTCTACTTCTAGAATTTGTACCTCTTGATGTTTGTCTGTTACTACTTCTTCTTCCAGAACTAAACGAAGAGGAACCGACACCTGATGCACCAGATATAGCTCCGCCGGTCGTTACAAACTCTTGCTCCTGTCCTGGTTCGAGTCCCAGGGACAACTCAACTCGGTCACCGAATAAATCTTCAATTGCTTGCGCAACTATCCTGACATTTGGGTTAAGTAGTTTGAATACCTTTACCTGTTCGTTTTTATAAACAGTAATGTCTTTTTGAAATTGCTCGACTGTCATGATGCGATATGTATTAATTTCACCATCCTGTCGATACCATAAGCCATTGATACGACAGATTGATTCCACTGCTTCCTTAATGGTGACATTTTTCAAATAAATTGTTACTCTGGTCTCATTAGCTTCTTTTGAAGCAATAATATTTTTACCACTTTCTTCAGACAACACTCGAATAACATCAAGTAATAATGCATCCTTAAACTCCATTTCATGGATAATATGTTCAGCACTATTTTTAGCCGCCAAGACCTGAAAAGAAATCAAACATCCCATTAGTAACAATGGATATAGGTATATTTTTATATTTATATTTTTCATTATCTAATTATCAACACATTTCCAAGATTACCGACCTGAACTTTTATTGATAATCGGGTAATCGACATAATTTTAATTGCGGACGCGGGGTTACCGGGATCGTAACTTATCTCATCGCCAATTCTGACCATATAGACTTCTTGATTATTTACTTCCAGTAATGCTAAAAGATCTTCCGGCCGTTTTGATTCAGCATTGATGACACCTCGTAGTTTTAATTTGGGTACTTTTTTTGTAACTGTATTTGGAAGAAATGAAGTGCCGAAACCAAAGCTGCCACCTGTTGATTTTCTGGCAGTTTGACCAGACATATTAAATGGATCGCGAAGATTAGGATCCTGGTTTACAAGAGCAATATTTTCATTACCAAATGGTAAAATGCTTTCCACTCCATCTTGTGCTTTCGCAACATATTCTTCAACGTTTATTGTGCGATCTATATTTTCATCTATATTTTGATTTACAGTTGATCTATTTCCTAAATTAGAACTCCTTTCAGCTCTTGCTTCAGTTAAATCTGACACTGTATCTTTTACTTTATTTATAATATCGAGTGCATCATTTGCATAAAGTAAACTCGGTTGAACTATTAAGATGAGGATTAAT
>CAYLSF010001400.1:0-2228 GCA_964385675.1 uncultured Saprospiraceae bacterium | reverse complement strand
CTTAGACTTCGATGGTTCAAATGATTATGTTCAAACCAATATCACTTCCCTAACAGGTACAACACCCCGAACCGTAGAAGCATGGATAAAAACAGCGGGAACGGTTACCACACAACAGATTGTAGTAGGTATGGGTACAATGCCCCTAGGAACTCGCTTTACGTTAAATGTCTTGAATAGTAAATTAAGAATTGAAATTGGTGGAGGCGGTATAAATAGTAATGCAAATGTGGATGATGGACAATGGCATCATGTAGCCGTGACTTATGAAAATGGGGTGAGTAATCCTTTTAAACTCTACATAGATGGTGCACTAGATACACAAGGCAATATTACCGCAGCTAATGTTAATACGGCAACAGGAGCAGGAGTTGCTATTGGAAGACGTAATGATGGTGTTAATTATTTTGATGGCGTAATTGATGAAGTAAGAATTTGGGATGTGGTACGAACAGCTACCCAAATTCAAGATAATTATAATGTAGAAATCTGTACACCGATTAGTGGTTTGGTCGGCTATTATCGCTTAAATCAGGGAGTTGCAGGTGGTAATAACGCAATGGTTGCCATCGCCAATGATGATTCTGGAAATAACAATAATGGTACTTTAACCAATTTTACCTTACAAGGTTTATCTTCTAACTGGACAACAGGTGCAACACTTGGTGCGGGTGGTGGTAATACCTCAAATGCTTTTAGTGTATCGGTTTGTGATAGCTATACCGCACCGAGTGGGGCGGTTTATACTTCTTCTCAAATTATTACAGATATTATCCCAAATGCAGGTGGATGCGATAGTATTATTACAATTGATTTGACGGTAGGAAATACCACAAATAGCTTTAATACCTTTGCTTGTGGTAACTATACTTCGCCTAGTGGAAAGGTGTTTACCGCTTCTCAAGTTGTATTAGATACGTTACCGAATGCCGCAGGTTGTGATAGTTTATTTACCATCAATCTTACGGTAGAATTGGCCGATACCACCGTAACGATTTCGGGACAAACGCTAACGGCTACGGCTACTTTTGTCACTTATAATTGGATAGATTGTAGTACCAATTTACCAACGGGTATCAATAGCCCAATATTTACCCCAGCGGCTAGTGGCGATTATGCCGTAGTGATTACGACACCGGGCGGCTGTGTGGATACGTCTGAATGTTTTACTATTATTTTAGTTGATACAGAGGAAGCTCTATTATCGAATACGGTGACATATTACCCCAACCCAACGACAGGACAGGTCTTTTTTGAATTAGGGAATACCTATCGAAATATTCAACTGGATATTTTTAGTGTAGATGGTAAAAAAGTTGATACCCAATTTTATCAAAATCAAGCGGTGATTGCTTATACGATGCCTTCGGATAGTGGATTGTATATTGTAAAGGTACAGACGGAAATTGGACGTGGGGTTTTTAGGATTTTGGTGGAATAGAAATTTTGATTATTGGTTTTTTGATTTAAATCCGTGTTCTAAAAGCGTTTTATTGATAATTCGTGATTAGGGCACGGATTTTTACTAATAATACAGATAGATACAGATAATTTGTAAGGTTTATAATGGACTTGCGACTCATATGAAAAACTTCCTTGTTTGGATGTAATTCAATATTACTCAATTTACCTTGCAATCTTGACCATGAAAATAAACTATTACTGGCGACTCCTTTTCTTTACTCTAATCATCGGTTATGGGATTTATTACACAATTGAAACCATACAATGTTATCAATTTGAAAAGGAAATGGAAGCGTCAAAATTAAGGGTGCAAAAAAGTATAGTAAATAATTATAATGACAATAAAGCTCATTTTCAAGAGATTATCGCTTTTATAGATACCTTTGATTTTAAACAAGTGAATTCAATCTCCTTTCAAGATAAAATATATTGTCAATTACATACTAGAGATAGTGCCTATCCTTATACTTCTCAAATGACTTATAGTATTGCCTCTTTTGAAGGGCAAAAGTTGGATTCCAACACCAAATTCCTTGAAGGCGATTCTGTTAAATTTTCTTTTGAAGATACAACGATTATAACTACACTTTGGGACTGGACATTCACGGGTGATGAAAATCATCCTGATTTTAAGACATTTTTAGAAAAGTCTCCCTTTTCAAAAAAATCATTGTTTCATTTTAAAAAGCTAATGAATCAAATTGATTGCGAAGAGTTTAGTCCAAGTCAAAATTTCACCTACTTTCTATATGATGGTTTACCTG
>CAYLSF010001399.1:0-2228 GCA_964385675.1 uncultured Saprospiraceae bacterium | reverse complement strand
TCGCTACATTAGGCCGTGCATTTGAAGCAATTGCTGCAACTGGTTATAATAATACCGCGACAATAACATTAGCGAGTAATTTAACAATAAATGGTAATTTATCACTACCATTTGTTAAAGCTGGTCAACAAATAAACCCAATAAGAGTAATAGGAACTCAAACAACAACATACACATCAGCAGGAAATACAACATTTTCTTTTGATGGAAATGTAGATACGAGAACATCCGGTGCATTAGGTGGTGAAGATGCATCAAAATTATTATATGTAAATGATACAGATGGTTCATTTAATAGTTCAAACACACTAGGCCGATTTGTACGATTTACTTCAGGAAATTTAAGTTTATTTCAGAATAATGAACAAGCAAGCGCAAATCCAGTTATAGCACCAATAAGAGAAACAAATGATGCGCAAACATTGGTATTAGACTTTTTTACAACAAATAATAGGCCAGCTGCAGGAGATAATTATGAAATAATAGAATTATCAACTAGTTTAACTTTTACAGATACGATATTGACATATGGATCAAACATTATTTTTGAGGATTGTATATTTGTGGTTAATACTGCTACTGGATTAGGGTTAAAAACAATCGCAGTTGATGATATGTCAACGCTGACATTTAATACATGTGTTTTTAATTGTTCTGCAAATATAACATTTGATTCGGCAGTTAATTTTGGAGCAAATGTAATCAGTGGTGGTTTAGTACAAAGTGTGACATCAGGCGCGCAATTTTTAATATTAAGTGCAAATGAAATAACATTTAATAAAAACACAAAACTAAATTATAGTAATTTTACAGGGATAACTTCAAATAATATAATTGTAAATGGCGCAGATTTAAGTTTATTTTCAGTCAGTTTTATTGATTGCCAAAACATAGAAATGATTGGTTGCGAAGTAGAATCAGATTCAGTTTATTATGGAGCAGTAAAATCATTAATATTAAGAAAAACAAGGATGATAACAAATGGGTTAACCAATCATGGTAGTATACCTGATGCAGGAAGTTCAGCGATTTTAGTGACTGAAAAATCATATTTACTAGTGACAGGAAAAAAAAATGGAGAGTTTGTGGAAACACCAAAAAACACAAATATAATATCAGAAGTGTCATGTATGAAAATAGAAGAATTTTCAAACGTATATTTTGATCAAATAGATGATACAATTACAATATCATCAAATTACGTAATAACAGTAACGAATGGAACAGCAGGAGATGCAAATATAAATGTAATAGATAGCGATTTAAAGATGGAATTTGGTTATATTGATACACCAGCAGCGGGATTTGGAATATTTAAAACAATCTATATGTATTGTTTTAATACAAATTTAATAAATTCAGTATCATCATCAGTAAAATTGTCATTATTGAATGAAGTATTTTTTAATATTGACAATATTAATAATATTGCGATGGATGTTTTTAATATGAGAAACTCAAAATTCCTTTTTGAAATTAATAGAGAACCTGATATTGGGTTTGGTTTTATGATTTTATCTATAACTGCAGCTATTAATACAATTACGGGATCGATGAATATAAATCTATTAAATTTAGATAATACAGAAGTAATATTAGATCTTTCAAAACAAATATTTAGAAGAACATCATATAATTTTAATGAAAACTTAAATAATTTTGTAAATTGCATCAATGAATCAATAGTCTATTTTAATAGTGGTGGATCAATCAGTAATTCTGGTTTTGATATTATCGGGAGTATTATATTAGATAATAGTCAATTTATAGTTAGAGACCCTAATTCATTTTCATTAAGAGACACTCTTGGACCAACAAACCCAAATACATTTTTTATAGCAAGAAATAATTCAAAATTAATTTACAATAGCCCATCCTTTATGGAAATAAATAATTATGCAACTGCATTTGATTTTGAAGACAGTGAAATTTTAGTTGGATCATTAACTTCTCTTAATTCATTTATATTAATAGAAAGAATAACTGGTCCAATAGCGTGTACTTTTACAAATTGTAAATTAATTTTACAAGGTATATCTTTTTCTAGAGATGATGTTGTAGGTGATGGATTCTTTACTAATTGTACTGGTATTGTGGGAAGATTAGATTCATTATCAGATAATACTACTATTAGTTCGGTTACATTTTCTGGTTGTAATTTATCTATTGATGAAGTTGATGGTATGAATATGATTATTAATGGCGGTTCATCTATGTATATTAGAGAA
>CAYLSF010001398.1:0-2229 GCA_964385675.1 uncultured Saprospiraceae bacterium | reverse complement strand
ATAGACTCATTAATTATAATAACGACTTAATCAATGTCACATATCGTATTTTTTTTAAACTTATGAAGTGTCATAGTATTGTTTATTGTGAACATATTCAGTTGCAGAAAATAAGTCAAAAAAATATTGCTATGAAATCTGTTATTTACACATTCATTTTATTATTAACTTTCACAACGGCAACTATCGCAAACGATGGAACGCACAAATCTTATGAAGGTTATGTGGTAACAACAAAAGGAGATACTGTAAATGGTGTTATCCAAATGTTGAGTCCAACTTTAAATGAGATTAAAGTAAAGTTGACGAATAAAATGGGAGAAACAACAGTTTTCAAAGCAAAAGAATTAGCGACTTATACGTTTTACTATTCTAAGTATAACAAGGAATTGAAAAAGCGTGTAAACGAGCCTGTGACTTATGTTCGTAAAACAGCTACTAGAGCTGCTGTTCCATTTGGTTCTAAAGATATTTTAATGGAGCGTTTTGTAACAGGCACTGTAAATGTTTATAATTTCTACTATGAAATCAGAACAAATAGAACTACTCCTTATGACCATGTATTTTATATTGAAAGAGGAGAAAAAATGGTTCAAATTAGTAGAGATAATTTCAAGACTGTAGTTAGAAAAATGGTAAAGGATTATCCAGAATTACAAGCGAAGGTTGGAAAGAGAGGATATGGATACAGACACTTACCAAAGATTATGAAAGAGTATAACAACTACAGTTCTTCTAAAGGTGAAATATTAGGTATGAGATAGCAATATTTTTTAACTCCTCAAAAAGCCTCGTCAATGACGAGGCTTTTTTTTTGCCTCTAATTATCATCCGATTGTTTTAGTTGCTTCAGTAATTTTGTGTTTTCTGTTATCAAATACTCATTTTTAGAGGCTTTTGCCAATTTTAAGGAATGTTCAATCGCTTCTAATGCCTTTTCTTTTTCGCCTAACTTTTTGAGTATAACGCCATAACTATGATATGCCCATGCACTCGGTTTATCTCTAAGGGCAATAGATAGTTCTTGTAATTGCTTCGCTTTTTTAAGTTCAATACCCCTTTCAGCATAATAAGAAGCAGCAATAGAATAATCAAATATATTTTGCTGGAATTCTTTTTGAATCGCAGCCTCCATAGCTTCATGCGTATAAAATTCGATAGGAATATCAACTCTTGTATTTTCCCAACTGACTCCAAGATTTGCAGTAGTTTCTGTTATATCATAAAAATTGATAGTTAGCGTCTCTTCATTGTATCCCAATTTTTTAGGTGTAACACTAGTGAGATAGATTAACTTAATACTATCAAGAGGATTTGGAACATCAAGATTATTCGTGTCCGTATAGAGATAAATTCCCCATTTATCTTTTTGAG
Source organism: uncultured Saprospiraceae bacterium (assembly GCA_964385675.1). GTDB lineage: Bacteria > Bacteroidota > Bacteroidia > Chitinophagales > Saprospiraceae > CAYLSF01. Next base: position 855 of record CAYLSF010001398.1, on the reverse strand, counting down.
GTTTTGTGAATAAGGCATAGGTTCCTGCTTTCACCTCCGTTTTTCCAATCTTAACCTTATAACCAAAGGTGATTTTGGTATTCTCATTAGCCCCCGTTCGCCACATTTTTCCATAAGGCACTAATGCTCCAAATATTTTTCGCCCTTTCATTTGAGGTCTTGAAAACTCTAATTTGATACCTGTTGCTCCAATGCGTTGTTCTATTTTTTGTGTTGGACTTAGTCTTAGGTATTTTAATTGTCCTTGTGCTTGTAAGGATACGCCTAAGCATAGGATAAATAATAGTTTAGATAATTGCATATTGCTATGATTTGATATTTATGATTTTACACCAATTCCTTTAAAAAAAGTATAACAAAAAGTGCCGCCTCCTTCTGCCGTTTTATATAAATCTCGAATACCCTGCTCAAAAGCAATACGATCCATCAATCCTTTTGCAATGGCATCTGCCTTTACTCCTTCAATCATAGCCGTGAAGGTATTTTTAGTAAACCCTTCTACCCACTTAGGATTTGAATCATCAACATAGACTTGACGTGGAGAAACTTTAATCTGTTTAAAATCCGCAACTTCTAAGATTGGATATAATTTTCTACCGATATTAGCATCTCCACCATTTTGTCGCTGTAAGGCTACTTGACATTGAATGGCTTGATGTGCTAATTCACTATAAGGATGAAAATAAGTAGAACCATGATCCCCTTCTATTAAAGTTATTGTTCCATTGGGTTTTAATTTAGCTTTCAGCTTAGTCAATGCCTCTTGTGGATTTGGCAAATGCTCTAATACAAAACACAAAAAAATATGATCAAAGGATTCATTGTCAAAAGGTAAATCAAAAATATTCGCTACTT
>CAYLSF010001397.1:0-2232 GCA_964385675.1 uncultured Saprospiraceae bacterium | reverse complement strand
TATTATCCTAGAATTATTATCTACTAATTAACGGAATGTTAAACTTATTAAAAGTAAATGACAAAAGTAAGAAAAAAATGAAAGCCTACCTTATACATTAAATTATAAGATAGGCTAAATGTTATATTGATTGCGATTGTATTATCCTATAAGTTGCCACTTCCTTGTATAATACCACCACCAATTACATCATCTCCTTCATAAAATACGGCAGACTGACCAGGTGCAACACCTCTCACATTGGCAAAAAACTCAACGTGTACCATATCATTTCCAATAGGGGAGAGTTTACTTAATGTTCCTCTATCTCTGTAACGAATTTTGGAAACGACCTCTAATCCTTCTGGAAAAGAAGCATATTTCATGGCATTGACTTTTCCAACGGTCATTCCATTTCTCAATAAGTCCTCTGCGTCTCCTAGTACAACTTCATTCGTATTTGGTCTGATTTCAGAAACATACATAGGTTTACCTAGAGCTATGCCCAATCCTTTCCGTTGACCAATAGTGTAGAAAGGATAACCTTCATGTTTACCTAAAATATTGCCATTTTTATCAATGAATTTTCCACCTTTCACTGCATCTTCTAAGCCATCTACCTTTCTTTTTAGGAAACCACGATAGTCATTATCTGGCACAAAGCAGATTTCATAGCTTTCTCCTTTTTTTGATAATTCATGATATCCTAAGTCATAAGCCAATTGACGAACTTGTGTTTTAGTATATCCTCCAATAGGGAATTTACTTCTTGCCATACATTCTTGACTCAATCCCCATAAAACGTAAGATTGATCCTTTTGTGAATCCACACTTCTAGTAATATAATGTCTATCATTCAACTGATTGATAATAGCGTAATGTCCCGTAGCAATAAATTCACAATCTAACGCATCAGCACGTTTCAAGAGAGAATTCCATTTGATATGAGTGTTACACAATACACATGGATTAGGCGTACGCCCTGCCATATATTCATCCACAAAATTATCAATTACATAATCACCAAATTCCTCTCTAATATCTACAATGAAATGATGAAACCCTCTATCCACCGCTACAGCTCTAGCATCGTTTATAGAATCTAAACTACAACAACCTGTCTCTTTCTTAGAACCACCAGAATTGGCATAATCCCATGTTTTCATGGTAATCCCAATTACATTATAACCTTCTTCATGAAGCATTAGGGCAGTTACTGTAGAATCTATTCCACCACTCATTGCCACCAACACATTTCCATGCTTACTCATCTTGTTGTTATTTTATCAATTTTAAATAATTCGACAAAGAATCTACAAATTTCGCTATTGTATAGTTCAAATTCTAATTAAATCTTAAAAAGTCGAATTCTATCGAGTAAATACAAACTCTCTTTTTTTTGACAAGTCTTCATTATATAAATATCCCCCCATATCAAAAGCCTTTAAATGTTCGGGATTAGTAATCTTATGTTTAGCTATGAAATGACACATCATACCTCTTGCCTTTTTAGCAAAAAATGAAATCACTTTAAATACACCATTTTTTTCATCTTTAAAGGTGATATTATATACCGCTGCATTGAGAGATTTCGGTTTTACCGACTTATAATATTCATTTGAAGCTAAATTTACCACCATATTGCTATTCAATGCTTTTAAATCTTCATTGATAGTTTCTGTAATGGTCGTATCCCAAAAGTGATATAGATTCGTGCCTTTCTCATTTTGTAGTCTCGTTCCCATTTCCAATCGGTAAGGTTGTATCAAATCTAATGGACGCAATAGTCCATATAAACCGGATAAAATTCGAATATGTTGATTGGCAAATTCTAAATCTGAATCATTTAAATTTTCTGTATCAAGTCCTATATACACATCTCCTTTAAATGCTAAAACAGCTTGCTTCGCATTATCCAATGAAAATGGAGTAGAATAACTTTGATAGCGCTCTACATTAAGATTAGCAATCTTTTCACTCACCTTCATTAGCTTCTGAATATCAGTCGAAGTCTTTGTTTTAAGAATATCAACTAATTCTGCACTTCTTTCTAATAATCGAGGGATAGAGTGTGTTTTTACGCTTGGTTCAGAAAAATCTAAAGACTTAGCAGGAGAAATTAATACTATCATTTTTTAATTTATTTGGACTTCGATGTTGATTCCTCGAAGTATCAGTATTGTAATGGTCTAAATTTTTAAACAAAAAATAGAAGGTTTATTATCATTTGTAAAATACCTTCATAGATAAAAT
>CAYLSF010001396.1:0-2233 GCA_964385675.1 uncultured Saprospiraceae bacterium | reverse complement strand
AATGGTGACTAATTTAGAAAATCATAAGATTATGTAATACAAAAACATAATTCTATTTTGAAAAATGAGTATTTTTCGGTACAAAATTTCATTTTTAAGCTACGAGTATTCATTTATCATACTTTTTCATAATCTTAATGCCATATAATAATAAAGCTTAATTGATTTTTACAAACATCACAATATATATCCATGCGAATTTTCGCAATTCTATATACAACATTGATCTCTCGCTACATTTGTCAATTTTGAAGTAAAAATTTTAGAAATAGTATTTTCTATGACGAATATGTGATGAGAATGGTTTAGAGAATTGTATATAGTTTCTTACATTTGAATATAGTTTTTTAGTGAAATATTATCTATTCATTTTTAATTCAAATATTTTTATGAAAAAACAAGTACTCTTACTCGTTTCAATGTTCATACTTGCGGTTTCTGTCTCTGCACAGCAATTGACTGTTCCTATGAACTTTGTAGTAAATTCTCCTGCAAGTGTCGCAGGTACATATGATTATGGAGAGCAAGTAGACTGGGGCCCGACTTTTATAACAACTACCTGTGGTGATATGAAATGGGGCTATACAGCAGCAGGAGATTCTCTTGCATGTGATCCGATTGTTACAGACTTAACTGGAACAATTGCTTTGATCAGCCGTGGAGCATGTAACTTCTCTTTGAAAGTTTATCACGCGCAAGTAGCTGGTGCAATTGGTGCTGTAATTGTCAATTTGAACACTAACCCTCCAGGTGAAATCGTAGGTATGTTAGGTGGTGACTCTATGAATGCTGTAGTGATTCCTGCTGTTTTCTTACCTTATCAGTCTGGTGGTCCTATTGGTAACGAAGTAGCTGCTGGTAATACAGTAAACGCATGTTTCTTCGTTCCTCAATTGGATGAAGCGCAAGGTTTGTATCACTACAGTACTCCTGTAACTCAGATTAGAGCATTAGATGCATTTAATATGAGAATTTACAATAATGGTACAACTGATGAGACTAATGTAATGGGTTTTGTAGAAATTACAGATCCTAACGGTACTCCTACTACTATTTCTGAAAGTGCTGGTACTATTACGGCGGGTACAGATATGGTGTTAGAATTCACAAACTCTTATATGCCTAGTGTAGTTGGTACTTATACCATGAGATTTACAGCGACTTCTGACCAAGGTACTTACACAGGTGAAGAAATCGTTCAAGAATTCGAAATCACGGATTATACTTTTGGTAATGATAATAAGGAAACTCCTTTCGCAGTAACACCTGCTGATTATCCATTACGTTTGGATATTGGTAATGCTTACTATCCAACAGCTAATGGTATTGCTACTCACGCATCATTTGGTTTGTCAAATGTAACAGAATTTCACGGAGAACCTATGGAGGTTTACCTCTATGAGACTGAAGGTTTCCAAAGTGATAATTATGATGATTACAATGCTATTGCATTGACGAATATTACTATTGATAGTACTATTCATAGCAATGGCGATACTATCGTTGTAGAACTTTTACCTTTGTTTACACAAGCAAATGATTTGATTGCTGATAGTAGCTACTTAGTTACTGTACAGTATGATGCTATAGCAGGTCAAGGTCTTTCTGACCCTCCAGGTTTCTTGCATACTTCTGGTTCTAACTATCAGTTTATAGCAGGTACTGTTTACACTGATGCACTTTTCTTAGCAGGATGGGCTGGTGGTCAAACGCCACTATTGCGTTTACACTTAGATGGTTACGTTACTAGTTCTAAAGAAGTTCAAATCTTAGACGAATTAGCGGTTTCTGTTTATCCAAATCCTGCGACTCAATTTATTACATTGGATTTAGATTTTGAAGAAATGGCTGAGAACGTTAATGTTAAGTTGATTGACTTACAAGGTCGTCTTATCCGCGATTTCAACTATAATAATATTCAGAACCAACAAATTCAATATGACATTGATTTTATGGCTCCTGGTAACTACTTTATCCGTGTAGAAACTGAGAATGGTTTTGCAACTAAGCACTTTATCGTTATCGAATAATTATCATTATTCTGATAATTATGGATTATTAAGGACAAACTCTAGTTTCAGAGTTTGTCCTTTTTTAGTATACCTTTTGCTTTATTGTAGAATATAGATCTAAATAGTTTTTAAAAGGCTAAAAAGTCTAATTGATGTATTGGAAAAATGAATGGTTGTTTTTAATTTTAGCTAAACAGCTAAAAGCGAATACAAAATTAGTA
>CAYLSF010001395.1:0-2235 GCA_964385675.1 uncultured Saprospiraceae bacterium | reverse complement strand
ACTAACCACTAACCACTAACCACTAACCACTAACCACTAACCACTAACCACTAACACCCCCTTATGCTCAAACTTATTCATATTGGGTAAGGCAACAACAGCTTCTTCTAAGGTGATAAGGCGTTCTACTATTTTTTTTGGGTTCAACTTACCGAGTTTAATCATTTCTAGCATTTCAGGGTATTTAAAGGCTTGCATACCATGGCTGCCAAGTATTTCTAATTCATTGGCTAAGACTTTATCCATTGGAATTTTGGGATGTTGATGATCCCCTGTCATCAAACCGACTTGAATGTGTTTACCTCTTTTTCGTAAATTGGCAATAGAATTAAAACAAGTTGCCTGACTCCCCAATGCATCTACCGACACATGTACTCCGCCTTTAGTGATGGATTTTATTTCTTCTACAATATTTGGACTAGTCGAGGCATTGACGGTCGCAACTGCTCCCATATTTATGGCTAATTCCAATGCTTCATCTTTAATATCAACGGCAATAACAGATGCCCCTAATGCATTTGCAATCATAATGGCAGATAAGCCAACTCCACCACAGCCATGAATCGCTACAAACTGTCCTCCTCGAACCTTGCCTTGTTCTACAATCGCTCGATAAGAAGTAATAAACCGACACCCTAACGTTGCTGCGGTAATGTCATCTATTTCATCGGGTAAATGAACCAAATTAGTATCTGCATAATCAATAGCGACATATTCTGCAAACGATCCCCAATGCGTAAAACCTGGTTGTGATTGATGATCACAAACTTGATGGTTTCCCGATAAACATTCGCCACACGTTCCACAGCCACACACAAATGGCACGGTCACTCGATCTCCTATTTTAAAGTTCCGAACCTGATGTCCTGTTTCTACTACAATACCGGCCAATTCATGCCCTGGCACATGTGGTAAGGTAATATCTGCATCATGTCCCATCCAGCCATGCCAATCACTTCTACACAATCCCGTTACTGTAACTTGTAATACAACGCCATTAGGTTTAGGTGTTGGGCTAGCAACGTTTTTAATTTCAATTACTCCTTTGAAGGTTTCGTAGATGGCTGCTTTCATGGTTGATTTATTTTATAGTCAAACCTAAACAATATTTTCTTGATTCCCAAAACTGTCTATATCCCGTCATTCCCTTCATTCCCTTAAAAGATTCCTTGCATTCCACCTTCAAATCAACCATATTAATGGTTTTAACCTAAAATATACAATAATATGATAAAGCGTATTTTGATAGTCGGTATTTTGATATTTAGTACGTTAGGATTAGTTGCCCAAGAAAATATGAATAATCAAAAATTGGGAACGATTTTATATGTGATGAGTGATACAATTGCAGGGAACTTAGGGGCATGGCAATTTATTGTGAATGGCGTACCAATGTTGTGTTTTACGGATGAAGTCAATAATCGAATGCGCATAATTTCGCCTGTGAAAAAAGTAGAAGAATTGACCGACGAGGAAATGAAAGCGTCTATGGAAGCTAATTTTCATTCTGCTTTAGATGTTCGATACGCGATCGCAGAAGATTTAGTTTGGGTCGCCTTTATTCACCCGTTAGCTGAACTCACCAAAGAACAAGCCGTTGATGCCGTCAAACAGGTTTATAATGCGGTTATGACATTTGGAGCATCTTACTCTAGCACAGAACTAGTCTTTCCGAAATCCAAAGAAGAAGAACCCGAGCGGAAAATTAAGCGGAATTAGTTATTTAGTTGACTAGTTATTTGGTGAATTAGTGAATACCTAAAGTCGTATGAGGAAAACCAAGTCACCAACATCTAATTGAAAAAGATTTCTGTTGCCCCGAAACCGTATTTGGGGTGATGTTGATTGTGATAAGTACGAACATAGGGATTTTTTAACAATCGTTCATGAATTTTATTGCGTAATCGGTTTTTACCTAGACCGTGTATGACATAAACCTTCTCTACACCGAGCCGAACGGCTTGATCGATATAATCATCAAAAACTCGAAGTTGAAAGTCTAGCTTTTCGCTACGAATTAGCTTTTCGTGATCTTTGGTGAGCTTTTCAATATGTAAATCAATTTCTTCCGAAAATTCTGCTTTATCTTGTATGCTATCTATTGTATCTATATTAGCATATAGGATTTCCTCTTTTTGCTTTTTTGCGTGACGTTTGGTGTAACTTAACAAGTCTTCAGTTTCTTTTTTCTCCCCATCTGATACTTTGAATTTTTGTATCAAAATATAACAGGGG
>CAYLSF010001394.1:0-2240 GCA_964385675.1 uncultured Saprospiraceae bacterium | reverse complement strand
TACTGAAATCTCTATATTTTCCAATATTGTGACACTTCTGTTTTTTACAATACTGTAACATTTTTATAAAAAAAATATTTTTAACTCTTTGTTTAGCCTGTCCACTATGGAAAACTATTTAGGTTTCATACCTAAAAATCTCCTCTTGCAACTTGACAACAGGTTAATCCCAACTTACGCCACATTTCTACGACTTGATTTCTATCGTCTAATACAAACTCTACATACCATTTTCCTTTAATCTCGTTTTCAAAAATGACTGCTTTAGTCATGGAATCTTTTCCTCTATCGCCATTTTTCCTAAAAGCGATAAAATCATAGGGAATCTCATGTTGAGTTAACCAATTTTTGGATTGTGGTAGAAATTCTTCTCGTCGTCCTGAAACGATTAGAATTTGATAGCCTAATTGTTTATAAGTTTTGACCATATTCGCAATCGGAACATTTAATCGATCCTTTTCACATTCTCCTGTCTTATAAGGATTCCTATCCAAAATGGCTAGTGTTCCATCCAAATCACAAATAATGGCTTTGGGCAATGATTTATCTTGAACAAGCGGTTCGGGATGTTGTGGTGTTTTATCAATAAATTGTTTGTACATACTTCGAATCACTCGTTCTCCTACAGAACGCGTACGTCCCAAGTCTCTGCGAATACATTCTTCCAACTCAACGTCAAAATATTTAACCACAACTTCTACTTGTTCTCCTGTCTCATTACAATATTCTCTCACAATTTGACGAATCCTAGTTTCGTGCTTTGGTGCTAGATTCGTATCATCAGAAATGACATGTTTACCTGCTTTCAAGGCTTCTTTTATCATTAGATCTCTTACAGTGAGGACAAATTTCTCATTTCCTCTACTCCAATGATTATCGTCGAGCATGGCCCGTAAATCATCCTTATTGATGCGTTTATAACTATTTGGGTGTTCTTTTAATTGTTGTCTTGACCAAGTTGATTTACCACTTGCGGGTAAACCTTTAAGAATATATACTTTTTTCATTGTTAACGTTTTTGGACACGGAGTTCACAGAGAAGACACAGAGATTCACAGAGTTTTTAATTTTCTTTGTGAATCTCTGTGTCTTCTCTGTGAACTCCGTGTCCCTACAACTCACTAAAAGGTTTTTCATATTGAGGGCGAATCATTTGCCAAATTTTTTGGCTATAGTCCTTACCATCCAACATACTAAATAAAATAGCAGGATAAGTGCAAGTCAAGAAATAGTTGGCGGCTTCTTTGCGATGTTCAAAATGTCGATATTCTGATTTCGCTAAATCTTCAATGACTTTATATTGTTGATATAAATCTTTTTCCGTGGCTTTTACCCAATCATAAAACTCATCTGGAACGTGTTCAATAAGTTCTTTTAATTCTTTACCCTCTTTGAGTAATTCCCAAATACTTTTGGTTGAGACACCACTCATTAACCGATGAAGTCGCTTATACTCTTGAAATTTTACTTTTACTCGAAATCCACTTTGAAATCTGACCACAAAACCCTCTTGATTCTCTTCTTCAATAGCTTTTAATTCGTCTAAGCTAGAAATATTTTTGTAGTGTGTAACAATAGGAAAACCAATATTCTCTAGAGGTTGATCCTTACCCGTAGCAGTATCTAAAATAGCTAACAAAACCAATTTTTCTTCTCCTTTATAATCTACTACAATCCGATTAGCTGGATAAATAATTTCAAATAGATAGGTGAAATTTGGGTTTAGATATGGAATAGCCGATGCGTATTTTTGATACAACATTTCGGTAGCTTTTAGGGCTTGTTCTGAAATAAATGAACCCCTTGAAGCGATTTGTGGCTTTCCATTCAAAAAATATAAAATACCTAATGAACCATCCATTTTTTCAAATACATCAAATGGTTCGTTGGGAATGGGTTGTGGTTGTTTTTCTTCTAAATTGAAAAATTTTGGAAATGGACGTGCAATAATGTTATACGCTTCATCTAAAATTAAACCTCTACATTGAATGGTAACCTCATTCCATAAGTATTCAAATTGAGTGTAAGAGTTATAGTTGTAAATATAAAATGGAGCGTCAGGATGTTTGTTCCTATTGATATACCCCTGTTCCATCATTTGATGGAGTAGGGTTTTAAAGTCTGATGTAATTTGTTTTGGTTGCATGGTTTTTCATTTTGGTTAGTTGAACGGTCTTTATTTTAAAATAGACTTGTTCTGTAATGATAATCAATATTTTAAGTAAAAATTCCATAATCCA
>CAYLSF010001393.1:0-2243 GCA_964385675.1 uncultured Saprospiraceae bacterium | reverse complement strand
ATGTTAGAAGTGGCAGTTGCTTCTTAAGTTTGTTTTTTTAAAATAAATAAAGTTCTTAAGAGTTAATATTTATAAATTCTTCAAGAACTCACGATCCTTCTTCCGCATTTTCTGAACAACCAAGTCATAGGAATGGTCGATTAATTGGATTAAAAAATCATCGTCTAACCCACCTTCAAAGGATACGGTATTCCAATGTTTTTTATTCATGTGATAACCGCCTACGATTTCGGGATGAGCTTCCCTTAGTTCTAAAGCCCAATCTGGATCGCATTTTAAATTGACCGTAAATTTTTCACTATCTAACCCTGTTAAGGCAAACATTTTATTTAACACCTTAAAAACAAGGGTTACTTCATCAAAGGGAAAACTTTCTGTTACACCTTTTTTGCCCAAGCAATAATCCCTAAATTTATCTATGTGCATATTATTCGTTATTCATTATCAAATATTAGTGACTATTAGTCATTGTCACTACTTTTTTTAAAAAAATTGATAAAGAAAGATAGATAATATTTGTTATTAAAATCCCAAATCCATTATTTTTATGTAGAATTTATGGGATATAAGGTTTAAGGTATGGAAATTGTCAAAAAGCCTTTTCCATACCTTAAACCTTATACTTTACACTTCAATTCAATATCATGCAGATTTTTGTTAAGAATTTATCGGAAAACGTCAATACATTTTACTTAGAGACTTATTTTAAAAAGTTTGGTGAAGTCTTAAAAGCTAAAGTCGTCTATGACAGGCACACGGGTGAATCTAAAGGATATGGATTCGTGACCATGGGTAATGAAGAACAAGCTCAAAAAGCCATCGAAGCAGCAAATGGTGCAGAATGGGATGGCAATGTCCTAGAAGTAAAAATTGCTGAAGACCGCCGTAATAAGTTATTTAAGGGATGGTAGTAAATTAGGGGATATTTCGGATTTCAGATGTATGACCAGCCTTTTTTGGCAGACAGGTTTCGGAACCTATTTTCCGAAAAAAGTTGCCTAAAGTTTCCTTTTTCGGAAGGTAAGTTTATAATCATCTGTTGCTTATTTTTAAAATATTAATTAAATCTGGGATTATAAATCACGGGAGGTAGTACTCCTTTTCCAAATCGTTTGCTATCAAATAAATACTGCACATTTAAGGCAAAATAGAAAGAACGAATATTAAAATCGAAATCTTGAGTATTGTTATTAGTCGTATAGGTTAAATTAGTATTGACGGATTGCTTTAGATTGAAATTAACTTGCCAACCAAATGACATCAAGTCGCCATTTTTAAGTGTTTGATCAAAACCTGACCCTAAAGAATAAGCTAGATTCCAACCGCCAAAAGTTGAGACTCCTTGTAAAGATTCATTAGAAATACCTGTACTATTAACAATAGTTTGTTGCGGTAAATAACTCGGCTTTACCCCCATACGAACATAACTTCCAATACCTTTTCTTTTCCATTTTCGATTCATCCAAAATATATCTCGATACCTCAAAACCAATAAAATGGGAAATTCATACCATAATTGATCGTTATAAGTCTCTAGGTTACCGATTTTATATTGATACCCTCCAAAGGCAAAATTTACCCCATAATCTAAGAAAACTCCATTATGTCGAGCCGTTCTAAAATAATTGAATTTGTTTGTACCTTTTTTGAGTTGTTGTCGCAGGGTAAGCCCTACACTATATCTCAGTAATGGACTTCCTTTTACGGTTTCTTCATTTTCAACTAAAGAAAAGAATACGGAGTTGGCAGTCTCAATCCCTAATTTAAGATTAGGCTGACTATATACTGATATGAAATACCAACTCAATAAAATAGTGAGGAAATGTTTGGTGTGCATGACGATTGGTTTTAATGATTCTATGATTATTAAAACCCAAATTGATAGTAAATATTGTAAAACTGCTACCTTTGCTGTGTTTGAAAAATTCAATAGAAATATGGCACAACATAAATCAGGATTTGTAAATATAATTGGGCGACCAAATGTGGGGAAATCGACGTTAATGAATCGATTAGTGGGGGAGCGAATGTCTATTATTACCAATAAACCTCAAACCACTCGTCAACGGATTATTGGAATTGTAAATGATGAAGATTACCAAATTGTATTTTCTGATACGCCCGGTGTCATAGAAAATCCTGCGTATAAAATGCAGGAGTCCATGAATGACTTTGTAAAAGGAGCATTTGAGGATGCAGATGTAATGATGTTTGTTACGGATATGCAAGAGAAATATTTAGAT
>CAYLSF010001392.1:0-2243 GCA_964385675.1 uncultured Saprospiraceae bacterium | reverse complement strand
CGACAAGTATCAAACGGGAATAGCACAAGTGCAGAACAGTTAGTTCAATTAATTTATAATAATAATATCTTCTATAAAGAAGTCTTAAAGCATCCTGACGGTGTTTATGCGACAGCTGTTCAAGATTCCCTAATTGCAACAGGTGGTAAAGATAATATCATCTACTTATGGAATTTCGATGGAGACTTATTAGATAGTTTAAAAGGTCATCGAGGCTATATCAACGACTTAGCATTTTTAAATAAAGATATATTAATCTCGGTTAGTGATAAAAGTTTTGCTTACAAATGGAATATCAAAGACAGGCAGTTGGTTGATAGTTTTGGGTTGCGTTTAGATGGGAAATTTGAAGACATTAATGCCGTAGCCGTTGATACGGTTTCCAATATAATCGTAACAGGTGGTGGTGGTAAAGATAGACGAGCCTTGGTTTGGAATTTAAATGGAGATACTTCTGTCAATGTTATTTATGATGGAGGGAAGTTATTTGATGTTGCCATCAAAACTGTCAAACTAAAAAATAAAACCATTCCTATAGTTGCCACTGCTGGTATAAATAATGATTTAAACCTTTGGAATGCTGAAACAGAAGGATTTTTAGGGCAGTATGAACATCCTGAAAGAGTTACTTCAGTCAATTTCCATCCAACCAAAAATTGGATTATTACTAGCTGTAGAGATAAGAAAATTAGAATTTTTGAAATTAATACAGCTCAATCCGAAGGTTATAAATGTATCGAAGAAGGTGACTTCTTATGCTTAATTGCGGAAAAAGAAGTTCATGCAAATTCTGTTAGATATGCCAATTTCTCCCCATCAGGAAAATGGATATTAACTACAGGTTGGGATAATTTAGCAAAGGTTTGGCAAACCCAAAAAGATGATAAAGAGCATTTAACTTTTGAACTTTTACACACTTTAAAAGGACATAAAGATTGGCTATTTAGAGCTACTTTTACACCTGATGAAAAATACATCATTACCACAAGTACAGACAACACCGCTATGGTTTGGAAATTGGATTTAAAACAATCACAAGTTGCTTTTCTAGATCATAATTGCCGAGTAGCAGCAGTAGATATGACGGATGACTGCATCGTGAGCGGAAGTTGGGATGGTACAATAAATATGTACACGAGAAAGAAAAGTAATCAAGGATATGAATTCAATCTAAAACAACTCGCTTTAAAAGATAATATAGATGTAGAATGGGTGAAATTTATACCAAACACACATCATCACTTCATTACTATAGCAGGTACACACATTTTCTATGTTAAAGAACATGAGGGAAAGATAGAATCCTTTAAAGATGATGCACATGAAAAAACCATCATTGCAGCAGCTATTTCTAATGATGGTAAATATCTAACCACAGGTAGTAGAGATGGTGCAGTAAAAATTTGGAACATAGAAGATAGAACATTGATAGCAACTTATGTGGGTGAAAATGTTCAAGATGTTTATAGTTTAGCATTTGCCCCCAATGATTTACTTCAATTAGATATTCCGCAAATAGCATTAGGGCGATTAGATGGAACTATCGAATTACTTCGCATTAATAATGCTGACCGTTATACTTACGGAAATTATAAAAAAATAGAATTGATTGCTCAAAAATCTCTAAATACAAATAAGGAGATCTTTGCTGTTTTATTTGCTTCTGATAATGAATTACTGGCTGGTGGTAGAGATAATACCATCACTATTCATAAAATTATTAAAGATAAATTTGAAGAAAATGCACAGGTCTTAATTGCACACAATAATAGTGTTAGAAGTCTATCCAAAAATGACAAAGGGCAAGTCATCTCATCGGGAGGCGATGGTACTATAAGAATTTGGAATTTAAAGAGTGGTACATTCAATCAAATTGATGTTCACTATGATGTAGATGCTTATTGTGAACAACGTGTGACTGATTCCGATTACATCAATAATTGCCGTCCTTTTGATTGTCCGCTCGTCCTAAAAGCTGTATTCTCTCCTGACAATCAATACATACTCACCGCAAATGGAGATGGTTCCGTCAAGTTATTCTATACCATTAATGGCTTATTGGAAAAAGGAGCTATCTATTCTGATTTTGAAGTTGAAGAATATTAGAAATTAGTTATCTAGTTATTCGTTACTTGGTGATTGGTAATATACTATTCAAAATTTTGATTCGTTTGTGTTGGGATATTCCCACCGTCTTTTTTCCATTGATATTCGTTATTGGAGCCACCCACAGTAAACAAAAG
>CAYLSF010001391.1:0-2245 GCA_964385675.1 uncultured Saprospiraceae bacterium | reverse complement strand
AATAATAGATTTTGAAGAAGGATGGATGTTTTGTCAAGATGCTAGAAATAGCAAAAATTTTTTAATTGGTGATAAGTTTGGAAAATTGATTTTTGATAAGAATACAGGAAAAGTTTATTCAACACCAAGTGGTGGAAGTCTATATGTTCTACAACGTTTTGTAAATGATTTTAAACATGGTATAGTTGATGATTATACTAAAGGCTTCGAAGAGTTAATTATTTGATCTATTGATATGATATACTATATTGCTACATTTCACAACACAATCATCATTGGGATGGGACAAAGTGGCTCGCCAATGGCAGTTACGATACCGATTATAGTTTTGATGGAAATGGAAATATAACGCACCTTGCTAGAAAACACGCAGGTGCATTGATAGACGACATCCACTATCATTACCAAACCTCCAGTGGAAAACTGGTCAACAATAAGCTACTTGATATACAAGATGTCAATCCTGCACCGATGACAGGATTAGGCGATATAGTCAGTATCGGTAGCGGAGTAGACAAAAGCAGCACGTATAGTTACGATGCCCTCGGCAATCTAGTTGCTGAAAATGATAAATTCTACGATCCAACAACGGGAACAATCATTCAAGGCTATACCAATATAGAATGGACACTTACTGGAAAAATCAACCGTGTTTTTTATTCTACAAGTGATAATACCAATCGGTCTGAGCTAGATTTTACTTATGATGTCGGTGATTATCGACTCAGCAAAGCAGTCTCTGACGGCTCAAATACTACAAAGTACTTCTTATATGCGTGATGGTAGTAGTAATCCACTAGCCGTTTATAAGCAATTAGAAGAAACCATTGATGGAAAACTGTTTAAAAATACTTATCTACTTGAAAATAGCATCTTTGGTTCAAAACGCCTCGGTACTGCGGATTATGGCAATAGTCGCTTGGTGGCTTCTGTTCCATTACAAAGTGCGGTAGGTTTACCAACTCACTCTACGGATTAATATACTAGAGAACGCGGTTATAAGAGATATGAACTGTCTAATCATCTCAGTAATGTTCTTTCGGTAGTCTCTGATATGGTCAATGGACATGATGCAGGTGGTACAGCTGATTACTACTTAGCCAATGTTATCTCTGCTTCTGACTACTATCCATATGGTTGGGTGATACCTGATAGAAAATTTACAGGAGATTATCGCTATGTCCCGATAGCTATCGGGATCAATGGTCAAGAACAAGATACTGAATGGCGAGGTGGTCAAGCCGTGAGTTTTAGGTTTAGGATACATGATCCTAGGTTGGGTAGGTTTCTATCTGTTGATCCGCTTGCGCCGGAGTATCCGTGGAATAGTACTTTTGCCTTTGCGGAGAATCGGATAATTGATGGTTTTGAGTTAGAAGGATTAGAAGTAGTTTTAGTTAATCCAAATGCAACAGGTGCAACTTCGGTTGATAAACTTATATATAGAGTAGGTACAAAAAATACGAACAAAGATGCTATACATATATATGCTCATGGTGATTATAGAGGATTTAAGGATGAATATAGTGGAACTTGGGTTAATACAACAGGTGAACTATTAGCTGTTTTACGGAAAAGTGATTTGTGGAAAAGTGATAGTAAGATTTCAGATTTTGTTATTGTTTTACATTCGTGTAGAGCTGGAAGGACAACAAAAGCTGTAGGAGAGTCTGTTGCACAAAAATTATCAAGAGATGCAGGTGCTTTGATCATAGCAGCAGATGAACGTGTTCGCTTTGTTGATTTAGGTGTTTTGGAATATGAAAGAGGACCAGTCCCTTATGCTTATACTGATGCAGATGGTAATTATATTAACAAAGAGAAGGCGTTCCCTTTACCTTATTCTGGAAATTGGATCACATATTACAAAGGCGAAGAAGTCCACAAAATGCTAGGAATTGAAGGTGGAGCTGTTGCTCTTGCAAGAGTTATGAGGGACAGATATTTAGATGGTGAACAAAAAGAAGTAGTTAATCCTAATCCAGATATAAGTGATAATTTTTTAGGTAGTAAGCATGGAGAAGTTTATATAGTACAGAGAGGCGATAACCTGTCGAAGATAGCGAAAGAATATAATACAACAGTTAAAAATATTAAAACTTTAAATAACCTTACATCTGATTTAATTCATCCAGGACAGAATCTTACAATTTCTGAAGCAACAGGAAGAAAGAATGAGAGTAAAGAGGAGAATAGCTCAAAATAATAAGGATAGAGTATAAAATACAGTCTCTACTTTAACTAT
>CAYLSF010001390.1:0-2246 GCA_964385675.1 uncultured Saprospiraceae bacterium | reverse complement strand
ACTTGCTTTTCCTTGAAAACATAGTCAATCGCATTTTCAATTCTCCCTTTTCCACTAAGGTCAGAATTACCAATATTTAATTTAAAACTGCTTAAATCAAATACTTCATGTCCAATCGTTCCGTTCGCTGCAATATCCGTAACGTCATACACATCAAATAGAACACGACCGACTTTTGCATCTGCTTTAAAATCAAATTTACCAAAAACAGGGGCATCCGCCTCAGGACTATCTCCACCTGAACCACCAGCATTTTCAGAAGTTTCACTTCCTCCGGTCAATGCCATTAATTCATTCATATCAAATAAATCAGAACGTAATTTTAAATCGCCCTTAATGGTTTCTCCATCAAATAAATACCCAAAGATATTTTCAAGTGAACTACCACTCGCATCAAAATCACTCTTACCCAACTTCAATTTAGCAATATCTGCATTGAAGAGTTTTGGGGTAAATGTTCCTTTTGCTTCTATATCTGTAATCGTGTAAACGTCAAATAACAACTTACCCATTTGACCATCAAAATCAATGGCAAATTGGTCAAATAATTCTGCTTCCTCTTCAGTAGGGGTTAAAACAGGTTCGTACTCTTCATCTGTTTTTTGCTCCTTAGACGGTTCACCACTTTCCAACCATTCATTCGCATCAAAGAAATTTGAACGGGCCGTAATTACCCCTTTCATGGTTTTATCCCTAGAGAAATAAGTTAGAATATTATCTAATGTTCCACTCGCCTTAATGTCGGATTTACCCAATTTTGCATCAAAATTATCAATCTTCACATTTTGAGGCGTAAAGTCCATCGCCAAATCTTTAATATTGACTTTCGGTAAATCTGCCGCATCATATACCATATTATTGATATTGACCGTACCATCCATGGCTACCTTGTCATACTGTTCTTTTTCTACATAAGATAGGCGAGTCTCCGTATCTAAATTGGCTTTGATAATTCCATTCATCGTTTTTACGCCCTCCATCGGAAAAGCCTGTGCCAATTGAGCTAAATCAATTGTTCCATTTACCTTAGTCTTGACATAAGGATCGGTTAATGGCGTTTTCAATAATAAAACCGCATCAAATGGATTTTTACCTAAGTCGATATGAAACTTAGAAACATCCACGACTAAATTATCAAAGTTTTGATTTGGACTTTTAATGTTAACCTTTGTATTGATATTATCTACACTTAAGGGTAAATCAGGATATTTAAAATCACCATTATTAACGCCCAAATTGATATTCAAGGCAGGCATCGAATTATCATTAAATAATCCTTTGACTGTACCATTAAACGCCATTGTTCCATTTGCTTTTACTGAACCAAAATCAGATGTAAAAGCCGATGGAATCATAGATAATAAATCTTTGAATTTGGTACTAGGCGACCCAAATTTTAAATCCATATCAATACCGTTATCGGGCATTGCTACAAAACCATCTAAATCAACTGCTAAAGCATTTAACTTAATATTATTGTCTTTAAAAGTGTATTTGGAGTTGTCCATGTCAATATTGACCGTCATATCAATATCAACCTTCGTTTTATTAAAATACTTGATACCACCGAAATCAACGGTAAAAGCATCCGCAGTTGTCTCTGTGATAAGGTCATAAACAGTTAGTGTAAAATCTCCTTCCCCGCTATGATTGATGTTTTCAATATCTACGAATACATCCATGGATTCATCATCATAGATCACATTACCATTAGTAACACTATAACTATTTAATAAAACTTGAAATTGACTCGGTTCTGTAGCGGCAGGAGTTTCTTCTTCTACAATAGAAGTGGTATCTGTGGATGGTTTTACAATATCATAATTTGCCGTTCCATCCTCCATGACTTTTACATATAAAGAAGGATTCGTCAAATGAATTCCTTTCAATTGTACCGATTGATCGCCTTTGATAACCGACATAATATCTAAGGTCATATCAAAATCGCCGACTTCAGCCAAGCGTATGCCCTTAAATTCATTGACACCATCAACGGTTAACCCCTCTAATCCTAAACTAAAATCAGGAAAACTTCGGAACAAAGACAGACTCACGTCTTTGAAATCAACTTCTGCATTAATATTATTATTAATCTCTGTTTTGACCTTGCTCATGATTTCATCCTTAAATATAAAAGGAACTGCAATCATAGCTAAAAGGACTACGGCTAAAAAAATTAAAAGGTATTTGCCTATTCGCTTTAGAATTTTCATAATGTCTATTTTACTACAGTGACTTGTGATTAG
>CAYLSF010001389.1:0-2249 GCA_964385675.1 uncultured Saprospiraceae bacterium | reverse complement strand
GGCTTTACAGAACGGAATGAATGGCGGGGAAACTGGATGCTAGGTCAAAGGTCATGGTATCTCGTGAATCATAACTAATATGATCATAGGCATGGATGCGAAGGGCATCATCTTAGCAAATGCTCAGTAGCCTGATTATTGTCAGCTTCTAGCTTTGTCGTCGCTGTCAAAAGAACTGAAATAAGCTAACCATTGCACTGTTTATTGCCATCTCTACAGCAATTCAAACAATGTGCATGCACAGTGTCGCAGCTGCGGGACTTGATGTACGTATGTACCACATAAATATACATATATATCATCTTAAAGTTTAAGGTAATTTTGCTTTAAAAATTTTATAATGAATACCAGAAGCAGTAGTTAAGTCCTATTTAAGCAGAAAGATTCCATTACTAGGCACAATTTCTAATCTTTTATAGATAGATTCAACCATTCTGGAATGGACTCAACACCGTTTTCCTTACATCTTTTAATGGTATTTTCTAAGGTAAATGGGTCATATTCTATCCAATCAATCTGCTCTATTATTTTCAAATTTTCATCAAAACGCAACCATATCGTAAATTCCATTCCCCATGCTGGATTTATGAGTGTTCCGTCATAATAAAATGGATTGAAATGTCCTTGACCAGCTACGGTATTTCCTTCTACCACAAGGGATTGTAAATTAAGGTGTTTTTGTGTCGGGGATATTTTCTTAAATCTATCGCCTTCTTCATCCCATTTATAAAACCTTTTGAATTTCCAAAGACTATCTAAGTCCAATTGAAGCATTATATCTTTAAAATGAACATCCGCTCGATAGAAGGAACAAAATTTATCCCAATCAGAGCGTTCTGCAAAAGTTTCAAAATAGGCTAAGGCTTCACTTCGGACAGCCTGTTCAATGTCATTAGTCTTAACCGCTCTTGTTTGGTCACAACCCGTTGTGATAAGAAATATTACCATGAGTTGTAACCAACTTATAAGAGAAATACAGTTATTGTTATTCATCATTTTTACTTAGTGTTATTTTTCAGATTCCTTTAACGTTTGTGCGATCATCCTTCTATTTCTACGTCAAACTAGTCGAGTTGTGAGGTACTTGATCTAGCACTTGAAGAATGCTCAACGATTTTATAACCCAAATAAGACAACCTTGAACGATTACCGATTGTAGTCATTGCTTCAACGTTTCAGTCAACCTTCCTTTATTCTATTTCATTTTCAAATCTTTTCCCTTTACTGATTCCAACCTGCCATTCATTGATTGCGATTCTGTAGATATACTTTCTTTTGCATAATTCCCATTAATTTGAGAAAGCGTTGTTTTTTAAAAAAACCAACTCAAAAATAATTTCTACAATTTAAATTTTTCAAATTATGTACAAGATTAAATTTTTCCGGAGATGGATTTACTTGATATTTATTGCTTTCATAACATTTAATTCGTGTAGTGATGATGATGAAATCGTTTTAGGATGTACTGATTCTTCAGCAACCAATTATGACCCCTTGGCAACTGATGATGATGGAAGTTGCCTATTTGAACAAATAGTCTTCGGTTGTATGGATTCTTTAGCTATTAATTATGACCCATTAGCGACTGAAGATGATGGGAGTTGTTTTTATAGTAGCGACATTAGTTGGGTTGAAAGCTCACAATCTCTACCATTTGGTATAGGAGCAATGGGCTTTGCAAAAATACCAAATGGGTTTATGATATTTGGTGGCAAATCGGCAAGCACAACCTTATCAGATACATACATATATTCAGAATTGGATGGAACTGTAACGCAAGGTCCAAGTCTCAATACTCCAAGATCACATGCACTGTGTATTGTGATGAATGACAGCAAGGTACTCATTGTTGGAGGAGTAGATATAAATGGCCTGGTGGTTAAAACATGTGAAATATACGACCCTTCTTCCAACTCAATTACAGTAACAGATTCGATGCATACAGCAAGAGCAAGGCATAAAGGGGTTTTACTGCCAGACAACCGTGTACTGGTAACAGGTGGTACTTCGATTTTAGACCTAAATGATTTTATTGGAACAATAGGAGCTACAACTGCTTCAACTGAGATTTATGACCCAGTTACGGATTCTTGGTCTAACGGTCCAGATATGGGAAATCCAAGAGTAACACATGTGATGTCACCTCTCCCCAATGGGAATGTACTCATTAGTGGTGGATTGTCTACCAATGGAGCATTGCCAATTGTCCTAAATGCTTGCGAGATTTTCAATCCAATATCTAATACACT
>CAYLSF010001388.1:0-2252 GCA_964385675.1 uncultured Saprospiraceae bacterium | reverse complement strand
TTTGATAGTATTTTTGATGCTTCTATAGCGTTTGAAGATACTACGTTCTATTGGGGCAATTTTACAGGTTGTGTTTTTAATCATGTCGTTATTTTTAGAAATTGTACCTTTGAACAATTGACTAATTTTTACAGTACTCAATTCAATGATTCGTTAGCTTTTTATAATTGTACCTTCACAGATACAGCAGAATTTGGCTTTTCTAGTTATAAAGTCACTAGTGATGATTTAGCTATTGAAATACACGATACCATTTTTGAAGAAGTGGATTTTAGTAACGCTATTTTTGAATGTGAGATTGAATTTATTTCCATTACGTTTAATAAAGCAGCGAGGTTTATTGACACTAACTTTAGTCCAAAGTTTAAAACCATTTTCAAAAATCTCAATATAAACCATACTTTACTTTTAAAAAGCACCAATGTCCATAAAAAACTATTCAACGCCCCTGTCACCCTATCTTTAACTAAAGATGAAATAGATGGTAAAATCATTTTTGAAAATGTATTCTTTAATCTCATCCGAGAACGAGACAAACAAATTTTACTTAAATTATCCTATCTTAACAAAGTAGAAATAGGTTCAGGTTGTATCAAATATCGTCATCAAACCCCTCTTAGAAAGATAAAAACGGATAGTGATAATCAAAATTTAGCCTTAGAATTAGCCAATACTTTCACTAATTATTTCAATCATCATAGTGGTATTTTGGGAGTAGAAGTGATTGAAAGGGATATACAGCACATCAGCCTATTTTATTTTTCGGATGAAAATATTACAGATGCAGCGTTCAAGAAAAAAATTAGTGAAACGGAATACAACTTTTGGGGATTGGTTTTCCCTAAACAATCAGATAGTCAGCAGCTTCATCAACCCTCTATTCGTGATTTTGATACTGCTATCACCTTAAAAAGTCTTTTTTATAAAATGGGATTACGGTTAGAATTTAAAAAATCTGATCAAGAGGATATTACCAATATTTTTAATGTCATTAATTTTCCTAGTGCCGTAGCAATTACGCCAAATGATATTATTACTATGCTTAAAGCAAATTATGGTAAAGAGCAGATTATAAATTTTATTGGTCATCAGCAGTTTACACAACAGATTGATTTGCAGAGTAATCAAGGTCTTGTTAATATTACGGAAAGAGGGGACATTAATACTTAGCGTAAGTTTATCAAGTTTAAAATATAGCACCATGTGTAAGCATAAATTTAAAGAAGCACATCCAATAATTGTTGAAAAACATTGTGATATTCATACCTATTTTGAAAAGTGGAAGGATGCCAAAACATACTTTCAATCCATAGGAAAAGTGATACCCAAACATATTGAAATACTAGATGATACACTACCACTAGATGATAATGAAATTTGTATTTTTCACACACCAAATATCGAATGGAAAAAAATGCATGATTATGAAAATAGATTTCAGCAGTTTTTGTTAATTCTTGAATATTTAAGTCAAATAAATGCCTTAATTGATGTTGATTTACGGGATGTTCACCTGTTAGGCATACATTATGAGCAACCAGAAAAAAGAAAGAAACGAGAAGAACTCAATAAACGTATAGGAGAGGAATTCTTTAAAAAGCCCAAAGCAATTCCTTTTGTAAACTTAACTTTTCATCGAGCTTTGAGATTAGAAAATGCAACCTTCTATGATGTTTTTATAATCAAAAACGCATCAACAGGATTTATTGATTTAAGATATTGTACGTTTAAAAAACAGGTAACTATTGCTTTTTCTCAAATTGCTCAAATTAATTTTAATTTCTCCAAACTTTTAGAAGGAATTAAAATGGAAGAGGTACTCTATGCTACTTACATGGAGTTTGAGCATTGTTATGTTCATAAACTATTTGAGTTTTCTGGAATAGTTTTTAATGAACCTGTCATTTTCGATAAAACTCAGTTTGATATAGAAGAGATTTTTTCTATTGAGTTTTATTGTATATTCAAGGGACGTGTAAGTTTTAATGATGTTAAGTTTAATGGTATAACCGTTTTTAAAAATTGTACATTTGAACAAGAAGTAAGTTTTAATAATTGTAGGTTCAAAAAAAGATTCTTCTTTGAATACAATGAAATTCATAATAACCTCAATTTTAGTGCGAAAAATAACTTAATTCCCGTTTTTAATGATACAGCAGATTTCAAAATTGATGAGACTAAACTGAAAGGAAAAATCATTTTGAGATGAATCAAAAGGACTAAAAAGTAGTTAACACTTTTTGACATAAAAA
>CAYLSF010001387.1:0-2253 GCA_964385675.1 uncultured Saprospiraceae bacterium | reverse complement strand
CATCCTGATGCTTTGGGATTAATTCAAGAATTTAATCAAACCTTACAAACTTTAATCAATAGTGGTGTCATTACTAAAATTACCGATACCCATATTGATTTAATTCAAAAAGCACCGTAGTTTTAGTTCCATACATTTTAAAATAGGACGTCGTTTTGATATTTCAAAATAGCGTCCTATTTTCATTTATCCCCTTTTCGTAACAGTTATCAAAAAATTAACAAGAAAATACCAAATTATGAATAGAAAAGATTTCATAAAAACAAGTATTTATCTAGGAGTAGGATTATCTTTTATTGGATGTTTAAGTGATAAAACGCAAGTAGGTGTAGAGGAAAATAGCTGGAAGGATGGTGAGGTTGCTCACATTCTACCTACTGTAAATCACAATCGATTCTTAGTTTCTACTTCTTACAAACGAGTGGTCAAGCAGCCTATTTTAAAAGTAGGGAATCAATCCTTCAAAGGACAAATGCGAGATACTAAAGGTTTCTTTTGGATTTTTGACTGCCCCAACCTAGAAGCAAATACGGCGTATCAATTACAAATTTTTGAAAGCCAAAAAGCACTTTGCGATGCATGGGAATTAAAAACCTTTCCAGCCCCTTCTGAGGATGCGAAAGCGTTAAGATTAATGATGTACACCTGTGCAGGAGGACATCCTTTAATCACTCGATTATATCCTTTACCTGAAGAAGAAAAAGAACCACCTGAGAGTTTTGCAGCACGTCGAGTTAAATTATTAAATAAAGGATTAAGCAATCAACCCGATGCTTTAATTATCATTGGTGATACGGTGTATTGGGATCTCACGGGAAATGGCAAGAATCGACCAGGTGTCTTAGGTGATCCGAGGTCTTTAGCCATTGCTCCAAATTTTGATAAAACAAAACCCGTACTCGGCACAGCAAATGAAGAAATATTAAAGCAGGTTGTGAATCCTCAAATTATTGACTTGTATGGTACAGCTTGCCGTTCTACCCCTGTTTTCTTTTTTAATGATGACCATGATTATTTTGAAAATGATGAGGCGAATGATCAATTCATCTCTTTTCCGCCTAAACCTTTTCAATTAGAACTGGCAAGAACCGTTCAAAGAATGTACACTCCTGAATTTTTACCTGATGAAAATCGACCATTAGATTTACCCGGTTCCGCAGCAGAAGATAGAGTAAATGGAGCATCAGAAGCCTTTGGCACACTACGGTATGGAAAATTGGCGGAGTTTTTAATGTATGATTGTCGTCGTTTTTTAACGCTTGAAGGAGATAATGCTCAATTTTTACCTCAAGCTACCGAAAATTGGCTTCATAGTAGAACCGCTTCACAAGAGGTAAAACATACGATTCATGTCCCTTCTACGCCATTTGGATGGTCAGCAGGAAAATGGGGCGAATGGTATCCCGACTTATTAGGTAAAGATGGAAAACTGCATGATGATTTAAATAAACCGTATTGGCAAAAAGGATGGAAACTACAACACGATCGCATCCTACAAAATATGCACAATGCTAAACACAAAAAACCAATTATGATTAGCGGTGACTTACATGCTTTTGCTTCAGGACGTATTCATAAAAATGAAGCAATGGACTTTAGCAGTAATCCTATCAATTGCTTTCTTTCGGGCCCTTTAGGCTGTAATGTCTTTGCGTCTACGTTTAGAAAAATAAAAGCCTCTACACCGAATGCCATTCAAATTGAAGAAGATTTTGAGAATTACGAAGAAAATGGTTTTTCCATTGTAGATATTAATAGTACAAGTGTGCAAGTAAAAATGTATAAGTTTTTATGGAATCGAGATAATTTAAATAGGATTGACAACTTAAAACCATTTCAGGTTTTGAAAGTATGATTTATTAATATAGACACAGCCCCGATAACTATACTACTTTTGCATCCTCTCTATTGTGGATAGCCTACTCTTATTTTGATGGCAGCTGGAATTGCTATGTTTGCTTGTAGTCGTAATCCTCTCTATTGTGGATAGCCTACTCTTATATTTACAGGAATTGGGTACATCACAACAGGTAGTGTCGTAATCCTCTCTATTGTGGATAGCCTACTCTTATTATTTGAATTGTTTGTATTGGCTCAGGATAAGAGTGTCGTAATCCTCTCTATTGTGGATAGCCTACTCTTATTATAGCTCAAGTAATGAATTTAGATGAGCAAAGTGTCGTAATCCTCTCTATTGTGGATAGCCTACTCTTATAATTGAAAAACAAGAGAAAAGTTCTTATTCAAGTGTCG
>CAYLSF010001386.1:0-2255 GCA_964385675.1 uncultured Saprospiraceae bacterium | reverse complement strand
CATAGCATATAAATATACTCCATATAAAAACTAAAGAAGTTAATAGAGTTAGTGTAATGTGATTGGGGCAGGTTTAACAACCTGTCCTCAACTTTTTTTAATAAAGACCTATTCCATAAATTTTGGAATAGGTCTTTATTTTTAGGCACTTAAAATATTTTTTTCATGTAAGAAAAGAATCGTCTGAAGATCTTCCTGCTCCTCTGTTAGACATGCGGTTATAAGCGGTCTGTGCAATAGCAGCGATTTCTCCTTTTGTCAATTCATTTTGTTCTGCATAAAACTTCATATGATTAATCAAACGTTCCATTCTATTTTCTTTTAAAGGCATATTTCTAAGATTATTCACCCTATGGTGGTACTCATTTAACCATTTAATTGCGTTAAGTTTTTCTTCATTGGAAATATTGTCAAACGAAAGAATAGATCTAATGCCTAAATAAATATTATCAGAAATCCGCATTAAAAATTCATTTTGGCGAGAAATTGACCACTCATGGCGTAGATGCCAAAGTGTTTTTAAACTAATCATATTTAATTTTTTGGATGCTTTATTTTTTTGCTGAACAAGTCTAATAAGAAAATGAACGATTTTTGAATTATTGTCCTTCTAATTCCTTCATCTCTTTCTTTAGGTTTTCGCCCATGTGTTGCATGGTATACATAAATACATCAAACTGTTCTAAAAAGAGATTAACAAAAGGAATAGTTCTGGAACTTTGATAACTGGTTTTTTCACTGGATGCTTTTTGTAAATAACGATAATCTTCAGCTTCTGCATTCGGTAAAGTCTCTAAAACACATAAAGTATCGGGAAGATCTTGAATAATAACGGTATTATCTGGGTCAATAGCTCTGATATAACTGTCCCTTGGATCACCTAATATTCTATCTATTACTTCTATATCATTAGAAATAATTTCCGCTTTTTGTAAAAACCACAACATCCCACTGTATAGAAATAATAATATTGAAGCAACTACGACACCACCTGTTATTTGATTAAAAAAGTCTAAATCCATCGATTTAAGAATAGCTTCTAAGAGTTGTGCAAACAACCGGAGTCCTAGCATTGAAACTACAAATGTCATAAAAAAGGAAACAATAGGTAAGAAAGTGCCTTTAAGTCTAAAAAAATCTTTAATGAGTTCATTCATCTCCGAAGTATACTGTACCGCTAGAAATAGACCTATGAAAATAGAAAAGAATGTCAGGAGTATTTTGACTATTCCTGCTCTATATCCAAGGAAAAAACCATAAGCCAAAATAGCAACGAATAGAATGTCTATTATCATGAAATGGATTGAATAAAAACGATTTTTAACTTATAATTTATTGGCTATTGGCTAACTAGTGACCTAATTGACCAATAACCAGTAATCAAACTATTTTAATAAGTTTCGTACAATTCCCGAGATAGCTCTACCATCAGCGCGCCCAGCCAACTGTTTAGTTGCCATGCCCATGACCTTACCCATATCTTTCATAGAGGTGGCACCTACTTTGGCTATGATGTCTTTAACGGTTGCTTCTATTTCTTCTGGACTCATCTCTTCGGGTAAATAACCTTTGATAATTGCCAGTTCTTCTCTTTCTACGGCT
This sequence comes from uncultured Saprospiraceae bacterium, assembly GCA_964385675.1. GTDB lineage: Bacteria > Bacteroidota > Bacteroidia > Chitinophagales > Saprospiraceae > CAYLSF01. The sequence goes on along the minus strand of CAYLSF010001386.1, from coordinate 653 downwards.
GCTAAATCTTCACGGCCTTGTTTTTCGTAAATAGCAAGGGAGTCCTTACGTTGTTTAGCTAGTTTTGTTAACATTTTCATGGCTTTTGCATCTGTGAGTTCCTCACCTGAACCATCTGTCTTTGCCAATAGTACAGCAGATTTAATCGCTCTTATTGCTCTTAAACGTCCTTTGTCCTTCGCCCTCATTGCTGCCTTCAAATCAGTGTTAATCTGTTGCTCGAAAGTTGTCATTACTATGTTTTATAAAAAGGTTCTCTGACAAATTCAGTGTTTTGAGTGAATGAAAGATCGAACCTGTCTGCCGACAAAGACAGGTTTAACGCTTTCTTTGGTCGCTTTTAAATCCAATCTTTCATTCACCACGGAATTTGTCAAAGAATGATAAAAAATTAAAATTAAACAGTAAAACTGCTATTCCTCAGTTCAAACAAAGTTAATAAAGAAATCGTTTCAATGAATATTTTTTACAATTACTTCATAATGATTATTCAAGGAAAATACAGAGACACAAAGACACAGCGTTAATTTATATTATTTTTCTCTGCACCACGATGTCTCTGTATTCTTTTTTACCTATATAGAAATAACTTGGACATTGAAAACTAACTTTATTTATCCTCTTCTTCTTTATATTCCATTCTGGCTTTAAAA
>CAYLSF010001385.1:0-2256 GCA_964385675.1 uncultured Saprospiraceae bacterium | reverse complement strand
TACACTCTTTCTTTACATGCATCTCCAACGAGTACCACTGGCTGTTCATCAATTAGTACCACATCGCCTTCTCCCCTTGTTTGGTAACCCAGAATATTAAGACCGATTGTTGTACCACGAATTACGGTTTGAGTAAGAAATTCGTTTAGCCTACCATCAGGAATAATGGCGCCATAATATATAACCGTCCAAATAATGAATGTGAGAATTGCTTTTATTATAAAGCCTTGTAAGAGTATTTTTTTATCTATCTTTTTATCAGTCATCAACTCTACAGCTGTTAATTAATAAGCCTGTCTACAATTAGTGCCATTGTGGCTAATGAAGAAGATATTCCAATGATCTCCTGTGGTGAAACTTGTCTTCTTTCTTGTTTCTCGGGGATGAAAATACTAGAACCAGGTTCTACCTTTGGATAACTTTTTAACCCCAAAAAGCTTCTTGTCTTTTTGGCACTTCCATTTGGATAAACAATAAAGGCTTTACTTTTTTTCGCACCTGTGGTAAAGCCCCCTGCCAAAGAAACATAATCTTTGAATCCTTTATTCCTTTCAAATATGATATTACTTGAAAAATATACTTCCCCCATTACTCTTACAGTCTGTAATTTTTGGGGTATTTGTATGATATCACCTTCTTTTAGAATCAAATCAATCTTTGAACCCGGATTTTTCAGGATTTCATCTAACTCTATAGCTATAGCTTCATTTTTTTGAATCCTATAGTCTGCAGATAATTCATCAACGGATGATAAACCACTAAGTCTTGCTTCCTTAACTAAAGTTGCCTTATCTTTATCAAAAAATTCTGTTCTTCTAATCAGGGTTCCACCTTCTGGATATGCTTGATTAGTTAACCCTCCAGCCCTCAAAATAATATCTGATATCCTTTCTTCTTTTCTCTCAATAGCATACTGTCCAGGGTATAAAGCTTCACCTTCGAGTTTAACAATCTTGCTAGGGTTGAAATACGGCGATTCTCTAATAATAATTAGATCGAGTGGCCTTAAAATAAAACTTGATGCTTTATGGGATATAATCAAATCTTGATCAATAGGTATTTTATACAAAATCGACTCTAATTCATCATTTTCCGTTTCTACTCTTCTAGCTATTTCTACAAATGTTTTTTCAGCCGCTAAAGTAAAACCGCCAGATAAATTGATTAGGTCTTCAACGGTCATACTGTCTGTGAAGGAATATGATCCTGGTTTCCGAATTTCACCTTCTATTCTAATCGTAGGTTCCCGTTCTATGTCGGCTATTGATGGTATTCTAATAATATCCTCTTTAGAGAGGGGAATGTCCTGAGAACCCTTCATGATTTGATTGATATCGAAAGAAATATTAGTCAATGACAAATCATCTTTTTGCCTAATGATATTTCCTCTGCCAACATAGACATCTTCTGTAAATCCCCCTGCATTATCTACTAGTTCTGATAACATCAAACCTTTTGTCAATTGATAAGTACCAGGTCTAAGAACTGCTCCTTCAACAACAATTCGATTTGAGAACCTGTTTGAATTTGCTCTTACATCAACTTTATCACCATCCTTGAGTTGGAAACTACCGTATTGTAAGGAATCTACGGTAGACACAGATTTTAATAAATCATCATTTCTTGTAATCGTTAGTTTCTGAGTAAACGCCTTAGAGGTAAAGCCTCCCGAATAGTCTATTAGGTTTGAAATTGTTTCGCCGTCTCTGAGTTCAAATATTGCAGGGTTTCTAGTTTCACCAACTAAATCAACTCTTCCAATATAAGGATTTACAACGATGACATCTTCATCTCTTAGAAATGGGTTATTAGAATAGTCTCCTTGATAGAATAACTTATATACATCAAGTTCTGCAATTTCCTCACCATTTCTAATGACGGAGATAGATCGCATAGACCCATCAGAAGATGGGCCATTTGCAGAGTAAAGTGCATTAAAAGCAGTGCTAAATGAGGAAATCGCATAAGAGCCAGGCTTATTTACGTAACCAACCACATTAACTAAAATTGTCCTCACTTCTCCTAAAGAGAGCTCCATGAAAGTATTTTTATTAGGTCCTCTGAGACCCGAATAAATAGAAGATAGTTTACTGAAAATACGAGACTTTGCCACTTTTACTGAGATGCCCGTAAGGCTAATCGGCCCAACTCCAGATATCAGTATTTTGCCGTCCGGAGATATTTTCCGCTTATATGTTATCTCAGAAGCACCATAGATATCAATAATTACTTCATCGCCCGGACCCAGAATATAAT
>CAYLSF010001384.1:0-2256 GCA_964385675.1 uncultured Saprospiraceae bacterium | reverse complement strand
TTCAACACTTTTCCCGTACGTAATCAAAATTAGTTCTCTATATATGAATAAAAACAGTTATTTTCAATATGAAAATACCATTGATGTAAGCCAAAATAATTAGTATATTGTCCTTCTTTGATATAATGTTCTAGGATAATAACGCCTTCGTTTTGTACTAAATGAATTAAACTTGAGATTGCTTTGATAGGATTGTAAGTATGGTCTAAAGCATTTTTACAAAAAATTATATCGAATGAACAAGCATTAAATTTACTTTTTAATTCTTCAATGTTACAGGAAATTATCTCTTGCCCAAAAGTATTTATCGAATGTTCTTTTAGCATTGAATGATACTCACTGGCTAGACTATCTACTAAAGTTCTATTAATAATGTAATCTCGATGAAAGAGTCCTGATTTAGGGAAAGGGCCACAAGCAACATCCAATAGTTCAATGTTTTTCTTTTCCAATTTTACAAGTTCCTTTTTGATTCTCTTATGTACAGGATATGAAACCGACCAAAAGGAAGCTAATCTTACTTTATTCTTTTGGATATTGGATACGTGAAAGGAAAGTCCATTAGTCGTAATATAATTATTCCATGTATGTTCAATTTGTTTTTGTGTAAATTCCGTTTTGTAGAAATCATATAGACATTCTCGACTTTCAATATAACTGTTATTTTTCCTATTAGAACTCGTTACAAAACCATCTAACGAATAAATACAATACAATAGATCTTCATCAATATGAATATTCAAATGCCCTTTTTGAAGCAATAATAAAACTGTAAAAGCGTGATCTTCTGCACTTAACTTATTTGGATATTGAACATTTACACTCGGCTTAATAAAGGTATTGCAAGAAGGTAATTCTGCTTTTGGATTACCTTGCGTCATTTCAAATAACTGTTGGGTGAGAAATTCATCTTTTAGTAAGTCTTTACTTGGTTTATTTTCCCACACTAAAATTTTTCCGTTTTTGATTTGTTGATTACCACACATTAATACATCAAAATTATGCTTATCATACAAGGCTTCGATTTTACTAAGTGTAGTATTGTTAACAATAACATCATCGGCATCAAGTCTGCCGATTAAGGCACAATTTGGAAAGTTCTGGCGAGCATAATTATTCAAAAAATTTCTATTCAGATAGGCTTTTCCAAAGCTTACATTTAATAAAATGATATTGTCATCCTCAGAAGCTAATGCTTTTACAATACGTTCAGAATTATCTGTTGAGTTATCGTTTCCAATCAGTAAAATAATTTCTCGTTTGGTGTTAATTTGATTTACTATGGACACAATGGATTTTTGTACTGTTTTTTCGCCATTTTTTAACGGCATACATATTATAATCTGTTCCTTCATCTTTATTCTACAGAAATATAACTAAAGTAATTTTTTGCTCGAATTAAGGATTTTTGATAGGCAATTTCTGAAAAATAGGCTTTGTATTTTTTGTAAAAAATATCTAATCCTTTTTGTTTGAGCGAAACATTGTTATTGACTTTTATCCGTTGATGATTATAATGAATCACACCAATATTTTCGATGACTTTGATATGCTTGATATCGTTGTTCCACAAAAAACGAATCATCAAATCTCTATCGGTTGTATTCGGAAAACTTTCGTCAAAGCCACTAATATCGACTAAATTTTTTGTTTTAAAAAACATATTACTACCCTGTATGCCAGGATTTCCAATAAAAAAGTTTTCTGCTGTTAGTTGCTCTTTCGTTAAATCCAGATTCATCGTAGAACCATCGTTATTTTGCCAAATTAAGCGTTGAAAAACGGCAACTGTGTCAACATTAATATTTTGGATACACAACGACAAATGATTTGGCAAATACTCATCATCATCATCTAAAATCGAAAGAAAACCTCTAGGGTTTCGCTCGAACGCTTCTAGAATCCCAGTGTTCCAAGCACCAGTTCCCGACATAAAACGAGTACGCTTATTTTTTAATACAATTGTTTGAAAATCAGTTGTATTTAAGCTTAACTCTTGTCTTAAAAGTTGTACAGCTTTTTTTATTATTTTAAATTCGGATTCCTCTTTATTGTCATCTACAATCAATACTTGCCATTCAGATTTATCTATATTGACTTGATTATAAATAGAACGTAAACTTCGGTTTATTAGCCATTTAGTTCTCTTGTTAGATGTTGCTATTATTGTTGTGTAGATCATTTTATTCTTTACTTCCTAATACCAATACTATGGTAAAAATTAAGCAGCCATAGAGCCGAAATTAATTAACAGTT
>CAYLSF010001383.1:0-2257 GCA_964385675.1 uncultured Saprospiraceae bacterium | reverse complement strand
GTATTAAAAAAACATAACTTAAATTAACCATTACAAAAATGCTAATTAATTTGAATTGTAAAGATGAAAACAATCAAGTTTTTAACTACTTAAATATTTGGTCACTTCTATTCCCAACTATCAACTTTAGACTTAAAATATTTAAAACACTGATAATCAAACCCTTGAAAGGTTTTAAACAAAAAGACTATTCGATATTTTCTTGCCAATTCCATTCATATAAAATCCATTGGTTGTAGCGAGTTAGTTCTTGAAGTTCAAGTTTTTCTGGAAAATTTTTGCCATTAAGGAAAGCGGTTCTAGCTGGTTCTTGTTCAGGAACAACCCAAGCATTTTCATTATTCTTATATAAAACGAGTATCGGTTTTGGAGATAACTTATTCGTAATTAAAGTAGGAATTTCATAATTTAAAAAAATATCAAACAATGCATGCGTTTGGTCGAGTGGTGTTCTACCCATTTTACTAGCCATTAGAGGTAGATCCGTAAAAGTAGAAAATTGAAAAGTCGTAGTACACCATTTGTCATCCACCGCATCAATCGTATAATTATAATCTTCACAACTTGAATGGTAGTATGGTAAAGGTAGTATTGCCTGATATTCGTTTATATTTATATTTTTTAAAAGTTGGTCAATATTAGTTAGTTCTTCGCTATTATTTAGCGGTTGCTGAGCGCCAAGATTATGATGCCAACGAACCATATCAACGGTATCAATAATTAATAAGATGGGTAATACAACGATTAATATACGCTTTAACCAACCCTTATTACGCTGTGCATATTGGTCTAACCAAAATAACAACGACAAATTGAAAACGATAAAAAACACCCAATTGAAGCGTCCCATAGATCTAAAATGAGTCACTTGTGGAGCTATATCCGCTAACCAATAAAAAGGATTCAACCAATTATCAAAGCGTAAATGGTCTCCAAAGAATTGGGCATAAATACCAAACGAAATCCATAAACAACCTAGGCCACTCAGCAATAATAACCCAATTAACAGATGTGTTCGCGTTTGAAATAGATAAGTTGTTAATATACTTTTTCGCCATTTTTTAATGGTCAATAGTATAAAAAAGATTGCAAAGGTATAAACTGCAAAAGCACCAAGATAGGCAAATTGTTCATAGTGCAATTCCAAAGGAGTAGGTAAAAAAGAAGGAATAGTCGAGAAATCATAAGGTTGGTAATAGGCATCGAATTTGACATTCAAAGCTTTCTTATAAAAACCATTAGCTGCATTACTCCTTTGAAAATAATAGGTATCAATAGACCGAATAGTCCCGTAAACCACACCAAGCGAAACCAATGGGATACCAAGACCCAATCCGCCAATCTTTAAAAAATCTATTTTACTATTCCGTTGAGTGATTGCCCAAAACAAGCAGAAATAGCCAACAAATACACCATCAATGATCAAGAAATACAAGTGTAAAAAAGAGGATAATATTATAGTAACTACAATTCCTAGAGCAACTATAATCGCCTTTCGTTGATTGGTCGGATAGAATTGATACAGTTTTACCAAACCATATAATACCGCAAAAATACAAACAGTCAGACCTAGTCCAAAATGTCCATTGCCCAATCGCATGATCTGAGGTGAAATCCAAGGCATCGCAATACTAAAAACAACAATAAGCCATTTATTCTTAATAAATACCTTACCTGTCAAGTATAAAAAAACGGAGGAAAGCAACATCATCACAGTAAAAAACCAATGGAAAAACTGCAAATCAACCGTTGATAAATCGTAAATATTTTCTGAAAACCACTTCAATGGAACGGCGATCAATGGTGTATTATCAGTGTAAAAAATATAATCGCCAAACGGATAATTCATTTTTTCAAATAAAAACGGCGTATCACTCTTACCTTGAATAATATATTCGTGATAAGCAAAATAATTCCGCATTCCATCATAGGAGTCCATAAAAAGCTGATGCTGTCCATCAAAAACTACTTTTTGGAAGCCAACACTAACCAAAAATGCTTGTATTATGACAACACTCCACAGTATAATATGATTTTTTTCCCTCCACTTCATTAATAAACTGGACTGATTTACTTTGCGAAATGGAGCAATATTAAGAAAAATTGATGAACAAAGTAAGACCGTTTGTTTTAGTAAACGCAGTAAACATTGGATAACACAAAGCTAATTCATATCCTAGAGAAAATATCTTTAAAAATAATCGTAGATAAAAACAACACTTTCAAAGAATATTACATGATTTAAATAGCGAATAAC
>CAYLSF010001382.1:0-2257 GCA_964385675.1 uncultured Saprospiraceae bacterium | reverse complement strand
TAATGGATTATCAATAGAATCTTTTAATATTAATTTATTAGATAATTCAAATGAAACAATTAAACTATCATTGGTTATAGTATGAATTTTATCGTACAGCATTCCCCCGACAAGAGGTTGCTTGATTTGAATATAAATTGGTTTTGAGTTCTCTTGACAAGAACTAAATAACAAAATGAATAAGAATAAATATAAATGGTTAAAAGATTTCATGGATTACATTGTTTAAAAAAATATTCGTCGGCAGTTGAAGCGACCGTTACATGCTTCAACAATTCAACACCTTCACCATCAACTCTTTCATCAGTTCAGCATCAGGTGTACTATCTCGATTAACGCCTTTGGATTTCATATCATACTCTCGAAGTAGATGGATCACATTTTCAGTTTTAGTATAAGGAAAATTCTTGGCAGCGGCTTTATAGTCTTTTAGAAAAAAGATAGACCGTAAGCCCATCTTTTGCGCGGCTTCTTTATCGGATAGTTTTTTAAAGAAATGGTAAATATAGACCTTACTAAAAAAGTTGTACAATGACCCTACAATGACCACTAGCGGTCCTTTTTTAGGATTAGATTTAAAGTAATTAACAATGCGAAAGACCTTTTCGGCATTTTTCCGCCCCAAAGCATTTTGTAATTCAAATACATTATACTCCTTACTAATACCAATATTTTCTTGAATGTGCTTGACGGTAATGGTTGTGCCTTTGGGTAAGTTGATTTTTAACTTATCCAATTCATTGGCAATTTGAGATAAATTTGTCCCTAAAAATTCAGGGAGTAATTCAGCAGCATTTGACGCCAATTTAAAATCACTGCCTTTTAGATAATTAATTGCCCAATCTGGAATTTTATTTTCATATAGCTTTTTTGACTCAAAAACTACTGCTTTTTTAGCTAAAGCCTTTGCAAACTTCGTCCGTTTATCAAATTTTTTATACTTATAACAAATTACTAGAATGGTGGATTTTGTGGGATTATTAACATACTTTTCTAGTTGCTTTAAGGTTTTCATTTCTTGTGCCTCTTTCACTACCACAACTTGATGCTGTGCCATCATCGGATAACGTCGAGCGGCATCTATGATATGCGTATATGTCGCTTCTTTGCCATATAAAACGGTCAAATTAAACGCTTTCTGATCGGCACTCAAGACTTCCTTCTCTAAATGATTCGCTATTTTATCAATATAATAGGATTCATTCCCATGTAGAAAGTAAATGGGTTGATAGGCTTTATTTTTAAATTCTTTTTGTAAATCGTTGAATGTCATGTCTATGATTGAGTTGCCTTCGGCTGATTGTGTTCTACAACATAAAATTAAACCGCTTATCTGCGGCTGCATCTTCGTAACTCCGCTTATCAAATTGGAATAAACGAGCGGCTTTATGTGGTACGCCAGTTTGTTTTTCGTCTAATGGAATCAAAATTCCTTTTTTCAAAAACTTTCTTCTAAAGTTTCTTTTCTCCAATTCCTCATCAAAAATCACTTCATATATTTTACGCAATTGACTGAGAGTGAACTTTTTAGGTAGTAGCTCAAACCCAACAGGCTCATTGCGTAATTTTAATCGAAGGGCTTTTAGAGCTTGTTCTACAATTAGATTATGGTCAAAGGCTAATTCTGGAATTTCATTGACAGGATACCATGCTGCTTGACGAGCAAAAGACGAAGCAGAAGGTTTATATTGATCCAACCGAACAAGTGAATAATAGGCTACAGTGATTACCCTTGCATCAGGTTCAGCACGGATAAATTTCATCCATTTTCTATCATTTTCATTTTTCACCCGATTTGGATTACCAAATGCACTAAATTGCTCTAAATAAATATTTTCTAATCCCGTCAATTCCTTTAAGACCCGCTGTGCAGCTTGATCCAAATCCTCATCTTCCATAATGTGATCCCCTGGCAAAGCTAACATACCTTTTTGATCCACCGAGCCATTTTCATGAAATCCTTCGTCTCGTTCAATTAGTAGCACATTTAACTTTTCAAAATCAAATCCAAAAATCACGCAATCTGCCGAAATATTAGGGATGACAGAAGTATCTTTAATTCTTAAACTCATAGTTGAACCTGGTTTAATGACCTTCGATTACAAAACAATGATAATCGAAGCAAAGGAAATTTAATTACATTCCCTTGAATCGCCATAATTATATCTTTAAAATGAATGGATTAAGCGATTTATTGATCTAAAATTTATTGGTATTTACTTTTTTTGTAAAAAGTTAAGTTACAAGTTATTTTTAA
>CAYLSF010001381.1:0-2259 GCA_964385675.1 uncultured Saprospiraceae bacterium | reverse complement strand
AAGCACTCAAAAAACTTAAAATTAGATTTAAATTTAAATTACCTCCCTTTTTATATTTTGCTGTAAATCAAATGCTTAACAAGTGGTTTTTGATTAAAATTCCATCATTATTCTCAATGTGAAAAAGATGTGAAAAAATCCTGATTTTTTCGTAACTTTGCTAGTATGAAAGTTTCAGAAGACAATCAAGTTTTAGAGGAAGAAAATCCTTCAAAAAGTTCTTATGGTGCAGATAATATTACAGCACTAGAAGGACTAGAAGCCGTACGAAAAAGACCAGGGATGTACATTGGTAGTACTGACGAAAAAGGGCTTCACCATTTAGTGTATGAGGTAGTTGATAACTCTATTGACGAACACCTTGCAGGGCATTGTAAAAAGATTGATGTTACCATTCATGAAAACAATTCTTTAAGCGTACGAGACGACGGTCGAGGTATTCCTGTCGGAATGCATGCGAAGTTAAAAAAGTCAGCACTTGAGGTTGTTATGACCGTCTTGCACGCAGGAGGTAAATTTGATAAAAATACATATAAAGTATCAGGTGGTTTGCACGGTGTAGGGGTTTCTTGCGTGAATGCTTTATCTAGTTTGTTAAAAGCAGAAGTACATAGAGAAGGAAAGATTCATGTACAAGAATATGAGCGAGGAAAACCGAAATATGATGTAAAAGTAATTGGCGAAACAGAGGATAGAGGAACAATTGTTACGTTTCAACCTGATCATATCATTTTTGAAACACTTATTTTTAGCTACGAAACCCTTTCAAAGCGTCTTCGAGAATTAGCGTATTTGAATAGTGGCTTGACGTTAACCTTGACAGATGAGCGTGAAAAAGATGAGAAAGGTGTGGTCAAAAGTGAAACCTTCTACTCAGAGGGTGGATTGTCAGAATTTGTTGAACATATAGACAAAGCAAAAACACCATTACTACAAGCTCCAATTCATGTTATAGGTGAGGAGGAAAATGTACAAGTAGAAGTGGCAATGCACTACAATACCTCTTACTCGGAAAATATTCTTTCTTTTGTCAATAACATTAACACAAGAGAAGGCGGAACGCACGTCAATGGTTTTAGAAGGGCGGTTAATCGTTTATTCAAAAGTTATGGCGAAGAAAATGGTTTATTTAATAAACTAAAGTTTACTATTTCAGGGGAAGACTTTAGAGAAGGATTAACAGCAATTGTATCAGTTAAAGTCCCTGAACCACAATTCAAAGGACAGACAAAAGGAGAATTAGGTAACTCAGAAGTAACGGGAATTGTATCTCGTACAGTGGGTAAAGTATTAAAACATTACTTGGAAGAAAATCCTAAACTCGCTAAGCGTATCATTGATAAGGTAATTTTAGCTGCACAAGCTCGAAATGCTGCTCGGAAGGCACGAGAAATGGTACAGCGTAAAAATGCTTTAACAGGTACAGGATTGCCTGGGAAACTAGCAGATTGTTCTTCAAAAATTGCCGAGGAAAGTGAGATTTTCTTGGTCGAGGGAGATTCGGCAGGTGGTACAGCAAAACAAGGTAGAGACCGACATACACAAGCCATACTGCCATTAAGAGGTAAGATATTAAATGTCGAAAAAGCATTAGAATATAAAATATATCAAAACGAAGAGATCAAAAATATTTTTACAGCATTAGGTGTAAAAATAGAAGATGTGGACGGAGACCGTGTTTTGAATATTGAAAAATTGAGATACCACAAAATAGTCATCATGTGTGATGCCGATGTAGATGGTAGTCATATTGTTACGTTAATTTTGACTTTCTTTTTCCGTTATATGCGTCCTTTAGTAGAGCAAGGATATGTTTACATTGCTGCACCACCTTTGTATCAAGTCAAAAAAGGTAAGCAATCAAGATACTGCTGGAATGAAGAGGAACGCATCGCTACAGTAAAAGAATTTTCAAAAGGGGGTAGTGAGTCAGGCATCAAGATTCAGCGTTACAAAGGTCTTGGAGAGATGAATGCGGAGCAATTGTGGGATACCACAATGGATCCAACTCGTAGGACTTTACAGCAAGTTACCATTGATGATTTAATTGAAGTCGATCAAATTTTCTCTATGCTTATGGGAGATGAAGTACCACCTCGTAGAGCATTCATAGAAGCGAATGCTAGATATGCCAATATTGATGCTTAATCGCGGGTAAAGTTGAATATTAATTCACTAATAAATTAGTTACCATATATTTAAAACACCGTTTAATCATTTAAACGGTGTTTTTTTGTATGAAAATTCAACAAATAGTTA
>CAYLSF010001380.1:0-2262 GCA_964385675.1 uncultured Saprospiraceae bacterium | reverse complement strand
ATTGATCTACAATTTTAGACGCTTTACCTTCTCCTGAAAACAACCAAATCAGGTGTGCTGGCAGGCATCACGCGCAAGCATGTATTGGCTGCGGCACAATCCATAATCCAACCCATTATCGAAGACTTCACACTCGATGAGCTGCTGCATGCCGATGAAGTCTTTATCTGCAGCACCCTCAAAGAAATACTGCCCATCTACCAGATAGGTGAACACACCATTGCCAATGGCGAGGTAGGGGAGCTGACCCTAAAATTGCAGGAGCGGTTTAGGGAGTATGTTGATGAACTTCACTCATAAGTATTTTATTTCTTATATTACTTCTTTTTAGCTACCCTAAGTAGTTGTTCAGAAATCATGCCTTGCTAAATACTGGTAAGGGATTCCCGTATTTTAATATTGTAGTTGGTGGTTTAGCTTGGAGTGGGTAGATTAGTTGAATATAACTATTAATTATGCCATGTTACTTGATGTTAGTGTAATAATTACTCTTGACAATCATTTTGAATTGACAAATAATTTTTTTGAACATTTAGTATCATTATCTGAAGTAAAAACTTGCGAATTTATCGTAGTTACAGATGGTCATCCTGATATAAAAACTGATCAATACTTAAGAGAATTAGCTTCAAATAGACCAAGTATAAAATACTATCAATTACAACAGCATTTGGGTTACAGTAAGGCAAATAATTATGCTGTGAGCATGTCTAGTTGTAATAAATTATTATTTGTTAATAGCGATGTTTTTCCATTCAAAGGATCCATAACAGCATTAGCCAACTGTTTAGATAGCGATTTAGAAATTGGGGTAGTTCAAGGTTTATTGATATATCCTCAGTCTAAATTAACCCAAAGTACTGGGCATACTTTTGGCCCCTATTTTAACAGCCATGCGCTAGAAGGAAGGAATATTGACGATGAACTTGTTAATAAAAGTCAACAAAGACAAGGGTTAACATCAGCTTTTTATATGACTTATAGAAAAATATTTGACAGGATGGACGGATTTGATGAAAAGTATTTTAATGCTTGGGAAGGTCTTGATTTTTCTTTAAAAGTAAGTTGCTCAGGCATGAAATGCTTATACTACCCCGAGTCAAAAGCATATCATATAAGAGGTGGATCGCGTGGCTATTTACCAAATAATGAAAGTCAGCAATCAGCATATTTTTGGAGTAGGTGGGGCTCAAAATTGAAATATGACTTATTTCAATTAATAAACTTACAGATAGATTTAGCTACTAGAGTTAGAAATTACTTATTAATTAACTGCACATACTTGTTAAGTATATCAGAGTTCCTGAAGAACATTGATATTTCTATTTCAGAACAAATCAATGTTCGTGAAAGATTTGAGTCTAAAAACTTGGATTTATATCTTAACCTCTCCCATGAGATACATTCATTCAATGGAGACCTGCTTTTCGTGATTTCAGACTTCAGGATGTTAACCCTAAACAAAAAATGGATTGAAAGTAGGCAAAAAAAAAATGATCTTGTAATTGACTTGAAAGGCAATGTTATGAAATTAAAAAACATTTTAAATTATGGATGAAATACACGAAAATGGCTTTTGGTTAGATTATAGCACGGAACATCATGCATATGATCCAATATTATCAAATGCATTAGCCAAGTTCTTTAAAAAGGAAAATGCATCTGTAATAGATGTCGGTTGTGGTGAAGGTCTTTATATAAACAATTTCCTTAAATCTGGAATAAATTGCAAAGGATTTGATGGTAATCCTAACACTCCCAAATTTAGTGGTGGAATCTGCGGTATCATGGATTTTACCAAAAGAGTTCATGCAAATTTTGTTTTTGACTGGGTTTTATCTCTAGAAGTTGGAGAACATATTCCGTCAAAGCATGAAAATACTTTTCTTTTAAATTTAAATGACTTGGCATTAAAGGGAATAATAGTATCGTGGGCGATCCCTGGACAAAATGGGAGAGGTCATGTTAATTGTAGAACAAATCAATATATAGTTCAAAAGTTTGCCGATTTGGGGTGGGCTATAGAAAATGAATTGCAACTTTTTTTCAGAATGAACTCCTCGCTCCCATATTTTAAGAATACAATAATGGTTTATAGCAGAGCATCTACCATATCCTAGGGTCAATTACTACAGAATTCAATTTGTAATTTGATTCAGACGCCCACACAATATTTTTTAAAAATTTAACGGTTTTGTTGTGGTTAGGTATAGATTTATAACTCTCTCCTAACTTGTTGCTAATTCTACTTTGCACTGAAAG
>CAYLSF010001379.1:0-2265 GCA_964385675.1 uncultured Saprospiraceae bacterium | reverse complement strand
CCCTTTTTCCGTATTCAAATCTTTCAAAGAAACTTCTAAATCATATTCTCCATTATCTAATGGATAGCGTTTGACATCAACAAAATTGAGAGTATTTAAATTTTTACGATTAAAGATTGGACTATTTAAGCGATATTTATCAAACTTGACAAGTTTATCTTTTTGTTTAAATAAAATTATAATTTCCAATGCACCATGAAAAGTTAAACTATCAATTGATTCAAAATTCATGGTATTTCCCAATACCTCAATATTCAATTCTACATAATTTTGATTGGGACTATGAAATGTTGCATAACTAATATTGGCATCAATAGAAGTCGGTTGAGCAATAGCAAAAACACTACAAAAAATCCATAAAATAAGTATCCATATTTTCATAATATTCGTTTTGTTAACTTTCAATCGTATGATAAACAATATCTAATGTCGAAAGATTATAATAATCATACAAACAAGAATGTGTCAATAAGTTAATTTTAACAATGAGTACGACAAAGTTGAATAATAACTGACAATGTACTAATTCACTAACACATCAATACACAATCAATGTTCTTCATACTATCAAAGCTATTTTACTACTTTTTATTAAATCCTGTTTTCTGGATTTTAGGTTTAATTGGATATTCTAGGTACACCAAAAATCCTAAGCGACAGAAAAGAGCTATTTGGACTGTATTTGTATTAGTTGCGATTTCTACCAATCCAGGGTTGACCAACCTATTAGTAGATTGGTGGGAACCTGATTTAAAACCTATGTCTGAAATTATACAACCTTATGAAATAGGAATTGTGTTAGGTGGATTTAGCGAAAAAGGGCAACTATCTGATAGATTGCGATTTGGTAATCATCCCAATAGAATGACACAAGCCATTGAACTCTACAAGGTGGGTAAAATCAAAAAAATCTTAGTTACCGGATGTACAGGAAGTGTTTTTGCTGATGGTTATTGTGAAGCTGAAGCAGCTAAAAAGTATTTAATGCGATTAGGTGTACCTGCATCCGATATTTTAACAGAAGATAAAGCCACCAATACTCGTCAAAATGCACTTTACACCAAAGATGTTTTATTAGCTAAAGATAGCACACTACAAAATTCTAAATACCTACTTCTAACTTCTGCTTTTCATTTACCTCGATCTATCGCTTGTTTTTAAAAAGTCGGTTTAGATATTGATTACTTTCCAGTTGATTCTATTCATCTAAAATCGGGCAATTTTATAGACAATCTTTTTCCTCGAATAGATGCTATGAAAACATGGGTTACTATCGTTAAAGAATGGTTTGGATTTTTGAGTTATAAAATGGCGGGATATATTTAGTCCGTTGTCCGTTTGTAAAACTTCAATTTCTCATTTTGGGTTTCATTTGATTTGTCATAATTTTCATTAGTTTTGTACGCTTTTTGATAAAGATAACTATCGAATTACATGGTTAGCAATAAACGGCAAATGGTAAACAGTTTTTATAAAATCATAGGACTTATTTACTTATAATAAATTGATTATCAAAACCATAAACCTTCATGTAAGTAATCTGATAATTATCATAACATCAAGCTTTTATCGGGAATAATTCCTAATTCCTAATTCCTAATTCGTAATTCCTAATTCTTCATGCGTCTTAAAAATCTGGAAATCAAGGGTTTTAAAAGCTTTGCAGATAAAACCGTTATTAATTTCAATAATGACATTATTGGTGTAGTTGGGCCTAATGGCTGTGGAAAATCCAATATTGTGGATTCCATCCGCTGGGTATTAGGAGAGCAGAAGAGTAAAGAATTGAGATCAGAGAAGATGTCGAATGTCATTTTTAATGGGACTAAAAAGCGTCGTCCAGGTGGTTTGGCTCAGGTTTCTTTGACATTTGATAATGATAAAAATATCCTCCCTACAGAATATTCTAATGTAACTATTACTCGAATTTTATATCGAACAGGAGAAAGTGAATATCGCTTAAACGGGGTGACTTGCCGTTTGAAAGATATTAAATCATTATTTTTAGATACGGGAATTGGCTCGAATTCTTATGCTATTATTGCTTTGGGAATGGTCGATGACTTATTGAATGATAGAGAAAATGCTCGTCGTCGATTGTTTGAACAGGCTGCTGGAATTTCTAAATATAAAACTCGAAAAAGAGAAACCCTTAACAAACTAAAAGGAACGACAGAGGATTTAAACCGAGTTGAAGATTTGTTATTTGAAATTGAGGGAAACTTGAAAAAATTGGAACGTCAGTGGAAAATTATCAGCAAAGCA
>CAYLSF010001378.1:0-2265 GCA_964385675.1 uncultured Saprospiraceae bacterium | reverse complement strand
TAGAAAGGCTATATCGTAGATTACGATTGATGTAAATTTCTAATAAAATCAAGCAGCTCACAGGATTAACATCAGCCAAATACATCAATGAAATTCGTTATCAAGCTGCCAGAAGGCTCATAGCAGAAAATAAAAACTGGACAGTCAAAGCTATCGCACTAAACGTTGGTTTTAAGGATGAAAAGAACTTTTCTCGTAATTTTAAAAAGCGTTTTGGGAAATATCCAAGTGAAATTTTAAAGATGAATGCGTAGATTAAACATCTATGTATTAGAAATATAAACTGTTTGCCTGATAAAAACTGAGTTATTTCAATGAAGCATAACATCATTGTTTAAACATCAACTTTTTAGGTATCGTAAAGCTAAAAGTCGTCCCTTCCCCTTCTTTGGATACTACGTTGATTTGTCTACTTTGCATTTCAATTATTTTTTTGCAAATTGCTAAATCTACACCTGAGCCTTTTATACTTCTATCATTCAAGCGTTTAAAAAGGATAAAGATGTTTTCAAAATAACGACTATCAATACCCCTCCCGTTATCCATGATTGAAAATTGATAGGCTTGTTCCAATTCTTCTCCTTGAATGATTAATTTTAAATCCCTTTCGGGATGTTTGAATTTTAAAGCATTATCTATCAATTGATAAAATACGCTTCAAAATGCACACTAGTTAAGTTTTTTGAAAAAACCTAATCAATATTTTTAAGATTTCATGGTTTAACAATTTTATACGTAATCAAATGAACTGTATCAAATATCACAACATAATACAAACCACTTGCCCAATCTTGAGCAGAAGTGCGGATGGTGGTATCTGCTGTTTCTGTCATAAAAACTAATCTCCCCATATTGTCTATAATTTTTATAGTCAAATTCTGATTCAAGGAATTTTCAATTATTAAATCGTGTAAGACAGGATTCCCTATTACTTTCACGCTGTTTATTTCTGATTTTGAATGATTAGCTGTAGGAAAATGAATCGTACAACTAGAAGGCAAAGGATTCAATTCTATCGGTGTAGTTGACGCTAAATTTCTTCCAATAAATGCTGGATAATCGGGGGCATATCGGGTAACTCTAAATGTATTATTAAATCCAGGTGTATTTCCTTGCATCGCAATCGTATTATTATTCCCCACTGGATTTATATATTCCCAAACTGTATGGTTATTAGCATCAATTTCAAAAAAACGACCATTGATTCCTTCACAAATCAAGGTATTACCATTGGGTAATCGCTGAGCGCTAGAGAGTACATCAGAATAAAAAAAGACATTGGTCGTATCGGAATATGTCCAATCTATCATTGACGGTGCAAAGGTTGTATCTAAATTAAAACCATAATTATTATTTGCAATTAAAACGGGTTCAATTATATCGACTGAAGAATAATTTGTAGGACGTGTTTCGCCATTATTGAAAAGGATAATCTTTCCTGCGTCGGGATAACCATTAGGAATCCATTGTGCATCATGCTGTTCAAAAAATAACTTTGCCCCTACTCCACCCTTTCCATAAGTTTGAGGATTGCCCCATCGATACAGTAAATCGCCTCCTTTTCCAGTACTACCTCCAGTATGAGTAGCTGCTTCTGCTGTCGTTGTACTATGATCAATAATCCATATTTCAGAAAAATGACGTACACTCAGCAGGATTTGATCCAAATCTGAATTATAGTCTATGGAATTGATATGGAGCCAATCTCTATCACTTCCATATAAGCCTAAAAAATTAATATCAATCAACTCAGGATGTGATGATACCGTATTATAATTCAATTGGGTTGGATCAAAATCTTGTACTAAATGATCCCATACGTTCCATTCCCAAACAATGGCACTGCTATCAGTACCAATAGGTGTAATTTCTACAACTTTATCAGACCATACCCCAAAAGATTCTACATTAGCAGGATCTCTACCTGCATTAATGGCTTCTGTAGTCGTTTTCAATTCACGAGACAATATGAGAATATTACCATTTGGCAAAGGTTCAATATCGTGATGATGTTGATTATCAAAACCAGTAAAGAAATGAGACCAGGTCAAATTTCCATCCCAATCGTATTTTTCAATTAGTCCTCCCAACATGCCTCCCAATCGACCTGTTCGTAACAAACTACCATCTTCTAGTAGATATACGGATGCTCCTGGTTTAACATTACTTGACCAAGTATTAACAACAAGTCCGCAATTATCAATAAGATAGGTTTCTGTACCATTAAAAGGAGCAAAGAGCGTATAGCCATTGAAGGAGGCACTA
>CAYLSF010001377.1:0-2267 GCA_964385675.1 uncultured Saprospiraceae bacterium | reverse complement strand
GCTAATTCCTCATCTATATATTTTATTAGTTCTTTAAAAATTTCTTTGTATACAATTTCTACTGCTTTCTCAGTCAGTTTTTCAAATTCCAACAATTCTTGATTATTCATCTTATAAGACTTTAATTAATTGATACTCAAATATAGCTAATCTTACCCAACCTTCCCCTCACTAATCTCCCTCACAATGCTAATAATCCGATCCCCATTATCTTCATCAAAAAGACCATCTAAACCATCGGTATGAATATTCGTAAATGGTGGTTCATACAAGAGTTCAGGATTAAGTGTACCATTTTGCTCAAAGTAATTGACGATATGCTCTATAAAAGCCTGTTGTCGAGCATCGAGATTACCTTTTTCGAGGAAGTCCGCAAAAGCAGTTAAAGCAGCAGAACGATTTAAACCAATGATACTGCGAATAAACTGTACCATCGGCATATCTGTATCCAATACTTTTTGAAACTTCGCTTTAGTCCCTCTTTCTTTTCCATCAAATACAAGCATTTCTAACTGCTCCAATTCCCCTGTGGTAATCGGTTGATTATTATGGATTTTTCGGATAACCAAATGATTACGATTCGAATGAATAAAGGACGTGACTTTGGTGAGATAATCTTGAGGAGTAGTTCGTAAATACACTTCTTCTACCTCGCTGACCACCATAATATCTTCTATATCTGTTTCATAAGCAACTTTAGTATTCGTCTCAATCAATCGAATTAACTCCCTTAAATCTGCTTGAATCTGCTGTAAATCTTGAATAGAAACGGTCTTCCAATATTCATCATCCTGAACCGCTCGAATAGTTGTCATTTTAGCTTCCACCGCAGGAATATTGGACATTGCAGAGAGCGTCCTTGCTCGTTTTTGGATATTAGCCTTACCTCGTTCAAATGACGATTCTCCTTTGAGGTGAGCGAGCTGCATCGCATAAATCAAGGCATCAAACTGTTTTGCCTTATGGTCAGGGTCTTGAATTTGAATCAAAGGACCCACATCTTCCGATAACTGAATAAAATCCCCTTGCTGAATAATATTCCAGTTGTTACGATGTGAATATTTCTCAATTATCTCCAAGTACATTTTTACTCTAAACTGTTCCTCTCGTCCATCAAAAAGGGTTTTAACAAGACTGTGAGACGCATCTAGCAACTGTTGCCGATAGGTTTGTAAATCCTCCTCTTGTTGATAAGCTGCTCCTCGTAAGATTTCAGCGAGTTCTATTCTAAACTCAAAAATCTTATTCGATAGACTCTTGACGGGATTAGCAGTACGTCCTGCTGGCTTTTCATTGAAAAAGGCAAAATTGTCAAAACAATCCAATACCAAAAAGTTAGGCTTATCATCGCCTTCCTCGCCAGCCACTTTCAAGTCTTTACACAATCGAGTACCCCGTCCTAGCATTTGCCAAAACTTGGTTTTAGAATAAATCGGCTTGAATAAAACCAAATTCAAAATCTCAGGCACATCAATTCCCGTCTCTAGCATATCTACCGAAATCACAATTTGAGGATACTTATCTGCCTGCTTAAATAGCGTAATCAAGTCCTCTGCATATTTGCCTTCTTTGTAGGTAATCACTTTGGCAAATTCTCCTCTGTATTGTGGATATTGTTGGTCAAATGTCTTTAATATAAAATCAGCGTGCTTTTGGTCTTTGGCGAAAATGATAGTTTTACCTAGCTTACCCCCTCCATCTGTTTTATAACCATTGGTCATCAGGGCATCTAAAACCTTAATAACAGTATCTTTATTAAACAACCATTTATTGATGTCAGACGCTTTGATTTCATCTTGTAATTCTTCGCCCCAGGCAGCAAATGCGGCTTCATACTGTTCCTTTTCTGCTTCATTGAGGTCATCATATCGAATACCTCTTTTTAGAAATTGTGTTTCGATTTGAAGCTCCAAGGGTGGGACTAAAAATTCATCCTCAACAGCTAAATCTAGTTCATAATAATAAGTCGGTACTTGATTTTGACAATCAAAAAATTGATAGGTATCTTGGTGCGTTTCATCTCTAGGCGTAGCCGTTAAACCCACAATTAAACCATCAAAATAATGGAAAATAGATTCGTACTTTTTATAAATAGAACGGTGTGCCTCATCTACGATAATCAAATCAAAATGCCCCACACTAAACTGGTCCGTATCTATCCGATTAATCATGGTTTGATAGGTGGAAAACACCAATCGAGCGGTATTATTATTGAACTGAATTAAACTTTTTCAAATGCTTGCAGAGAGTATTAAGTTGCTCATAAT
>CAYLSF010001376.1:0-2267 GCA_964385675.1 uncultured Saprospiraceae bacterium | reverse complement strand
AGTACCAACATGGATTCTATCGCATTGAAGAAGCAAGACAGCTTAGGGAATGTGTTTTACTCCATTTACGTCGATGATAACGTAACGGACGTTTTGACAAACATTGTTGTTTTTGAAAGTCCGGAAGGGATTGAATCCAGGATGGTTGCCTACCTCGCAGATTCTGCCTGGTTGGCTACGCAAGCCTTCCCATTGGACTATTCTTCATACACAGGAACGATTCGGGTGTCTGATGAGACAGGCACATTACTTGGTGAAATCGTGATGAAAGACGGAGTACGGATTTTTGAAGACAATCCAAATGGAAGGACTTCCTGTTTGGTCTGTGTAACAGAGCTTGTAGAAGTTTGCAAATACCTTGCTTCGAATCCGAGTGATCGAGATTGTTATTTTGAGTGGCATGAAAACTGCTACTCGGGAACAAATGAATGTCCCGATGCACCCGGTGGCGGTAACGAGTTTTTCCCGTCGGTTGAGGAAAACTGCTACGCTTGTGGAGGTGGTGGTTATGGTGGCGGAGGGTCTGGCCCTGCGATCTATCAGCCTTCGAAGAAGATCGGATGTATTGAGGGATACGAGTTAGATGAGAATGGGATGTGTGTCATGAAGATTATATCGTTGAATGAAGATCAAACTACTTTCCCGAAAATACCATATCAAAATTCGACCAATTCCCAAAAGGCCGCTCAAATAATGAATTATATACGATACTGTAAGAAGCAAAATATCAATAGAAACACCAGAGATATATTTTCCGATCTGCCAAATGTAGTTTATGACACTTTCAAGGCAACTGTAAAAATTGGAAATAATTCAGTTGATATTACTTATACAGAAGTCATGATTGATCCTGATTTCAGTATTTTTAATAGCATAATGTATAATTATACTCATCAAACATATAAAAACGGGTATTGGCATAGAAACATTGAATATAGAGTCGCTGGTAAAAGTTCGTTTCCAACCAGAAGTCTACTAATACAGGTTAAAGAATCAAATTTTGAGGTTGTTTACGATTTTTTAAACGGAAATTAAATGCTGCGTAAAAGTTTTATCCTAGCCTTACTCTTTATTTTCTCTTCTTGTTTTGAAAAGAAAAAAGCTAGTTCTTCAATAGAGACATATGCAGTTCCAATTGAAGATTCCATCTCGAACATTGCTTATTTCCAAGACTATAGATCGACAGATACTATACCAAAGCCAATATGGTTAGAATTGAAAAATTTACCAAAAGGACATGATAGCATTGATTATGATGAAATTGACTTTGACAAAATCAAGTTCAATGAAAGTAAAACTACTTTTTATGATAAAAATTCCTTATTTGAAAAAGGTGCCGATGAAATTAGTGTAATCAACGCTACAATTCCCTGCAAAGGGATTTCAACTGTCAAGAAAAAAATCAAAAATCTAAGATTTAATGGAATTGTATATTCCAAGGTAGATGATAGAGTTTACTTAAAGGATATTGATCTCAGAATGATAGATATCAGTATTAGTCTTGATTCAATAAAACTAAACAATAGTGTGACGAGAAGTTTTCTTGCAAAGAAATTTCCCAAATCATTTAAATGGAGAAACTTTGGAGTCAATTGGGTTCCTTCTATACTGGAGCCTGATTACAAGGGAACTTTTAGTTTTCTAACATTAAGGGATACCAATTCTCAAAATCTTTTGAGGCTAAACTTTATAGACAACAAACTATTTTACTGCAATTTCATCTACAGTTGTATGTAATGTATAACATGTCAAATAAAGAGCTCCTTCCGTCGGATAAGTCTAACTAACCTTTGGATGTCTCACCATCTCCAAATACTAGATTTGAAAAAAGGCAGCATAAAACACTTACAAGGAAGTTTTACCAGAGCATTAGGAGCCCTACATTTTCCTGAAAACAAGCTCACTAAACGAAAAAGATGGAAGTAGAATTGTAAATGCAAATTATGCAGAAGACACGAATACAAATGTAAAAGGAGAACTTTGTGAGTAACGTAAAATCAACACTACTAATGACCTTAGCACTTCACTGTTTAAACATCAAAGCACAAAACCCTGAACCAATCTTAAAGAAGCTTCAGTCACACTACAATACATGTCTATCGAGCAACCATATCGTTCCTGATAACTACTTTCTTGCCTCAATGATTATTTTGCTAGATGATGATCCTTCGGAATCAAATGACGTGCTTCGCAGATTAGAAGTTTTTGTCGATCTGAAGCCTTACCAGTTATCGGACCACTCTAAATTCAACTTTTTTTCAATTAAA
>CAYLSF010001375.1:0-2269 GCA_964385675.1 uncultured Saprospiraceae bacterium | reverse complement strand
CTTTAATAAACGCTTAGCAACTCATTGATAGCCAGTACTTCAGCTATTTTTATTCTCGTAGCCAAAGCTACGAAAATAAAAATGAGCTTTGTCCTGACTATCAAGCAGTTACTAATCATTTTATCACGAATTATTAAACAACTTCCTTATTAAGTGATTGAAGTAGAAAGAATTTACTAAACAGTAATTTCTTACTTGGAGCAAAAGCTTAGTGTTATATAATTTTTACTTTTCTACTCCTTAAATTCTCTTAATAGACAACTGCTCATCGTTATTCTTGACAATACTGATTAATCATAGCCTGTGCTTCTGCATAATTATACTTTAAAGCTTCATTCCAATCCACACAAGCCTGTCCACTATTACCAATATTATAATAAGCTACCCCTCTAAAGTAGAGGGCATTACCATTATAAGGTTCTGATTCTATGTTTTTATTATAGTTATTAATAGCAGTTTGATATTGACGCATATTAAAATACGCATGACCTATTTGTGCATAAGCAGGAGCATAATCACGATTAATTTTTAAAATCTGATTCGCATCTGCCAAAGCTGCATTGTCATTGCTCATTTTTAAATAAGACTCTGCCCTATTTTTGAGTAAGACAACATTATCTGGTCTTAGTTTGAGTCCCTGTGTAAAATCCGCAATAGCGGCTTGATAATCGCCCATACGCATTAAGGCATTGCCTCGACTGTTGTAGGCTTCTGGGTACTGAGTTGGATATAATTGTATCAATTGGTCAAATTCAGATTTGGAAGCTAAGAAATTTTCATCCCATCGAACATGAGCATGTCCAAGTCCACTCAATACAGAAAGTGGAATATATGGAGACGTATAGTTGGATTTAATATCAGAAAAAAGCGTAATTCCATTTTCCCAAGTGCGTACCCGATTAAAGGCAACTAAGGCATAAACAATACCTAAACCAATCATACCATAATATAAAGGTTGTTGTATGGATTTAGAAAAACTGAATTTTCCATCTATAACATTTAGATAAAATTTTGCGATGATTAAAAATAATCCGAAGTA
Organism: uncultured Saprospiraceae bacterium; assembly: GCA_964385675.1. Taxonomy (GTDB): domain Bacteria; phylum Bacteroidota; class Bacteroidia; order Chitinophagales; family Saprospiraceae; genus CAYLSF01. The sequence continues at coordinate 1,230 of CAYLSF010001375.1, read as the reverse complement.
AGATAAGTAAGTATAGCGTTCTGCTACAACGGTTTCGCCAAAAGGGATGAGTTGTAAAACTAAGGCGATATTGACCAGATAAAATAAAGTACCAAACACGACTTCTCTACGCATCGTTTTGGTTCGATATACTAAAAAGGCTAATCCTAAAACGAATAGGGGGATAATGAAATAGTATGTTGGTAAACTTCCTCCAACCTTAAAAGGAAAAGCATGGAACGCAGATAATCCTGTTGGAATAAATAATTTTAAGATATAAAACCAGATACCATAAAAGGCGAAAAAGATACGATCCACAAAAGTGTACATATTGGTAATATTTGCTATTTCATCGCTCGTTTCATTTCTAGCCCATACGGTAAAGTAAGCGATAGCAATACCAATAATTAGATACGGTAATTTTTCAATGATTACTTTGGAATCAAATATTTTTCGACCATGCCAATAATCTAAAAGTAGGAAAACGGCAAAAAGCGTAATAGCGAGAGGCTTAGATAGTATAGCTAATATAAAGCAAATAGAAGTGTATACAATATGAATGATTTTTCTACCTTTTTGGATGTAATGAACATAATTGATCATTGCCCCGAAACTAAATAGACCATACAATACATCATTTAGTGCAGATACCCATACGACAGATTCCACATGTAGCGGATGAATGGCAAATAAGGCGGTGACGATGATAGCCGCTTCTCGTCTTTTTAAGAGTAAGAACGTCAAGTAATAGACTAAGAAGACATTGATGAGGTGGATGAGTATATTGAGTAAGTGATAATAACTTGCATTTGCTCCAACTAACTGATATAAGACCGAAAAAGATAAGAAACTCAATGGACGATACGCCTTATTTACAGGTTCTGTAAACATGGTCGTTACATTTTCTCCATTTAGTTCTTGAACTATCGGATTGGTAGTAATATGCTTTAAATCATCAAAATTGACAAAGTCATACGTAATGGAAATACCAAAAACTAATAGGGTTAATACCCCAATAGCAGCAATATAGGGTAGCTCGCTACGCAACTTAAACGGAATAGTTGCGCCTTTTTCTAAAATTTTTGACTTTTTTTTATAAATTTTTTGACCCTTTTTCGAGTGACTTTTACGTTTTTGCTTTGCCATAATTAGGTATTGAAATTACTATAATTCACAAATATAATCGACAATTGTATAATAAATATGGTTAATGTCTTTCTATTATTGTAACTTTTTGATTATTAGGTTATT
>CAYLSF010001374.1:0-2269 GCA_964385675.1 uncultured Saprospiraceae bacterium | reverse complement strand
AACAAAGAACCACTTATTGCACTCATTTTTGGATTAATCGCTTTTCCATTGGCTAAACGGATTAATTGCTTCGCATAAAATCCCCCTTCTGCTGCGGTTTCAAGAGCTTTAATGCCTGTACGAATAACTAGATTCTCTAGTTTTTCAATTTTACCCGCTATGAAATCTGATATTTGATTGGAATTTGTAATAAAAGGACGCCCCATGCCAATAAAATCCAATTCCTCATTTTCTAAAACTTGATTACAAAAATCAAAGGAGCGAAAACCGCCTGTAATCATAATAGGTATCTTCGAAACAGCTCGTACTCTCTTAGAAAACTCCATAAAATAGGCTTCTCGCTTTTGCGTACTTTCCTTTAATTTCGGAGTGTCCTCATTCATTTCAAAAACGACAAAACACTCATAAGTCCCCCCTGAAATTTCTAATAAATCCACTTTTCCTTCCAACATTTTTATCACTTCTAATGACTCTTCCTCTGAAAATCCTCCTTTTTGAAAATCCGATGAATTTAACTTTATAGCAATCGGAAAATCTATCCCCAATGCTTTCCGAGATTCTTCCAAAATAGTCTGTAGTAAGCGACTCCGATTTTCTAAACTTCCGCCCCATTTATCCGTTCTAACATTTGTAATCGGTGATAAAAATTGACTTAATAAATAACCATGAGCAGCATGAAATTGCACACCTGTAAATCCTGCTTTTTTACAAATGACGGCTGCTTTGACAAAACCTTTAATCACTTGTTGAATATCTGCTTCTGTCATCACTTTGGGCTTGCCAAATAGTCCTAATTGATGGAGTTGTACCGCTGAGGGCGCTAAAGGTCGGCTAGATAAAAACTTACTAGTTTGTCGCCCTGCATGAGAAATTTGCACCCAAATGTGATTCCCTTGAGATTTTGCGGCTTCTGCCCATCTCGTTAATTTTGGTAAAATACGTTCATCTTGTACACAAACATTTCCTGCGGATTCCATATAGGTTGGGTTAACCATAATATTCCCTGTAATGAGTAACCCTGCACCCGTCTCTGACCATTTTTTATATAAATAATTGTGTCTTTGGGTTGGTTCTAGTTTATGACTACTAATTCTTTCAGTGAGTGCAGCTTTTACCAATCGGTTTTTTATCACCGCCCCACAAGGTAATTTAAAGGGAGTTTGAAGATGATTTTTTTTCATAAAATTAGCGTTAAATGAAATTCTAAATTTTAAACTGCATCAAATTTAGTATTTTTACTACATATTGATTTAAAATCAAATTAATAACCAAAATAAAATATAACAACTATGGCTGTAGCAAATCCTCCAGGCATTGAGCAGATGATTTCTTATCCTCAGTTTGGTACGGTAGAAGAGAAAAGACATTACCTAAAAACCATCTTAGCCGGTGCATATCGTATCTTTGGAAAATTTGGGTTTTCAGAAGGTGTCGCTGGACATATCACTTGTAGAGATCCCGAGCATACCGACTGTTTTTGGGTCAATCCTTTTGGTGTGTCTTTCCGTCGTATGAAAATGTCTGATTTAATTCTAGTGAATGAAGAAGGTGAAATTGTAGCAGGTAAACATCAATTCTTGAATAAAGCAGCATTTGCGATTCATGCAGCCATTCATCAAGCAAGACCCGATGTAGTTGCAGCAGCACACTCTCACTCTGTATATGGTAAAACATGGTCTGCAAGGGGTAAACTCTTAGATCCATTAACACAAGATTCTTGTATCTTTTACAAAGATCATGGTCTGTTTAATGATTATACAGGAGTAGTAGGAGATTTAAGCGAAGGCGAACGTATTGGAAAAGCCTTAGGCGATATGAAGGCGGTTATTCTTCAAAATCATGGCTTGTTGACCGTAGGGCATAGTATTGAGGAATGTATTTTTTGGTTCGTTACCATGGAACGTACTTGTCAATCACAATTAATTGCGGAGTCTAATGGTCAAGAATTCATTAAAATTGGGGATGAAGTGGCATTAAAAACCCGTAATTATGAAGTCGGTTTTCCATTGGCAGGTTACTTTAGTTTTCAACCAATGTGGCAAGATATTGTACATGAGCAACCTGATTTTATGGATATTGAAGCCCCTGAAGGGCCTTTGGTATTGAATTAAAATATTCAAATTAAACGACACAAACTGATCAATCGCTATAAATCCAATTATATGCAATTGGTCAGTTTTTTTATTTAAGCTCCTAAAGAGTAGTATTATAACAAAAAAAAACCTCCTAGTTATACAACTAAGAGGCTCTAGCGTCCTAAACTATAATC
>CAYLSF010001373.1:0-2273 GCA_964385675.1 uncultured Saprospiraceae bacterium | reverse complement strand
ATATACAAATTTTTAGAAAGTAGTTTATTATCTTTTAATTAAGTATTAATTTAAAATTCCATTTCTTGATTCCTAAAAAAGGAATAAAGTATTGACTTCCAAGTCTAAATAAAAGAAACAATTTTGTAATTTCATGAACGCTTAATATAAACCTATATCATAAATGAAATATTTATCAATTATCCTCGTCAGTATATTATTGCTCTCATCCATCATTTCTTGCAAACAAGAACAAATTACCATAGAAGAGGAAGTTCACCTTTGTGAAGAGATTGACTCTACTATCAGTACCACCAAAGCAGAGGAATTATATGATGAAATTATAACGAAAGATGTGATTAATTCTATTGTGGTTGAGATTAAAAATGAATTTAGAAATCGAAGGACGTTAAGTTATGATGAAACAGTAGTCAAAAAGTATTTTAATGATAATTTTTCCTCTATTTTAACTTATGATAGGTTTAAAAACCTTTTACCAAACACGGATGATATTCTTAAATTAGAACGATGGGTGTCCATTTTTCCAATTCGTGTAGGTGTAGTGATTCGTCCAGGATTTGAGGAATATGTATCCGAGGCAAAATTGTACGAGTCTTTAAATATTTTGAATAATGCCTTTTTAGATGCAGATGTTCAATTTAAAATTGTACAGATAGATACGATAGAAAGTCCTTTGACAATAGAAGATCTCAAAAAAGATAGTTGGACTAACTATTTTGAGTTTTCAAAACAAGACTTAAAAGATACAATTAACCTATACATCTTTGATAACAATCCCAATTTATGCGAAACGACTCCTCATTCTGTTAGTTGTCGTAGAACAGGAGGATTTTCCTATGTTTTATCTGATATTACCAATAATATTGTATTAACTAAATTTGAAGTTGGTGATCAAAAAGTGATAGTACATGAATTTGGGCATTTCTTTGGTTTGTACCATACCTTTGAGCAAAAATATGGTAGGGAAAGTGCGTCAAGTGATTTATGTGAAAAAGCGGGGGATAAAATATGTGATACACCAGCTGATCCGGGTACAGCTTATGAAGTGTATGTCAATTATACTAGATGTGAAATGGAGGGCTTTTTTGATAGCGATAGTATAGAATATCGTCCGATGATTAATAATTTTATGTCTTATTACAAACCCTGCTACATGAAACCTTATCGGTTTTCAGAAGGACAATTTGATGTAATTTATAATGCCTCCAAAAGTGACATACGAAAAGATTTTATAATAGATTATATGTTATATGAAGATGCCTTGCCTGTAGCTGCTAATTTTTAAGTAAATCTTATAAATATCAAATACTTAGTTGCTCTCTCCTTTTTTTGATGAATAAACTCAATCTATCAAGTAAAAATTGAGCAGCTTTACGTTTTTCAGGAGTAGGATATATTCTATGGATAAAACCATATACCAAGAGATTTCTATATAAATCGAATTTGGGAATATTTATTCGCTCTACCTTGTCTATAGCATACTCCTGTTCGTATCCTTTCCAAAAGGATTGAAGAAAATAGTGATCAAAATTACTTACCTTCTGACTTAAAGGATGATGACTCGCATAATGCAATACTACAGCAATATCATTTATATACCACGATTTACAGGTCATTTCAAAATCAAAGAGTATCAGTTGGTGAGATGAATCTGTTATTAAATAATTGCCTCTGTGTATATCATAATGAATCAACCCATAATTAGCGGCTGTTTTAGGAATATTGGAAAACGCTTCGACTAATACATTATGAAGTTCTAGTAAATTTCTTTCATCTTTCGGAAGGTATTTCCAAGATTCAAATTCTACGATTTCATTCCAATGCTTATATTCGACTGTTATTTTTTCTTGATAGGTTTGACTAATCTTATGTAATTTTCCAGTTAGTGTTCCTAATGCTTCAAAGTGTGTTTGATTCCAGTTATTGTCTGAAACCTTTTGACCTACTATTTTCTCAAAACAGACAGCACTAAAATGATTTTCAGCATTTCCTATTTGAATTATATTTTGACTATCTTGAGAAGGTATTATTTTTACGACAGGTAATTCATGTTCATTTAAATAAAATAACCAATCAATTTCTGCTTCTATATCTTGTCTTTTCCTAATACACGAATGAGACAATCGTAATATTTTATCCCCACAATCAAAAATTAAATTCGCATTACCTCGTATTAATTGTGCTTTTTCATGATGAATTCCATATTTAGAACAGGCCTCTTTTAAAATAGATGAATTATAATATTGTTTGACTTCTTCATTCATAAATAATAG
>CAYLSF010001372.1:0-2273 GCA_964385675.1 uncultured Saprospiraceae bacterium | reverse complement strand
CGACTCTCTTTTTGGGTAGCTTTTGGTATTCCATTCTCTTTTTGCGGAATGTTTATTTTCTTCAATATGATTGGCGGAACTATCAATCTGATTTCGCTCTTTGGGATGATTCTCGTAATTGGTATTCTGGTGGATGATGGTATTGTGATAGCTGAAAATATCTATGCTCACTTTGAGCGAGGCAAATCTCCTATGCAAGCAGCAATTGATGGTGCAGCAGAAATTTTACCTTCTGTATTTGTATCTGTTTTGACGACTATTTTAGTCTTTATGGTATTCTTCACCGTAGGTGGTCAAATTGGTACAATTATGCAAACTATTGCTACGGTTGTTATTCTCACCCTAGCCTTTTCGCTATTAGAAGCCGTGATGGTCTTGCCTGCACACCTTTCTACTAAATCTGCATTAGATACTGAGGTTAAATCCCAAAATGCCTTTCAGCGTTTTGGAAAACGGTTTAGAGAATTTTTAGAAGGCATTATTGCCTTTTTAAGAGATAAGATTTATGGTCGTTTGCTTCGAGTAATGGTGAATAATCGGTATGCAGCGAGTTTATTACCTTTTATATTTATGGGTATTGTAGGAGCTGCAATTGTGGGAAAAAAGATAAAAGTAACTTCATTTCCTAAAATTCCTGCCGACTTTATTCAAGTATCTTTAGTTTTACCTGCGGGTACTCCCGTCAATGTTACAGAATCTAAAATGCAATTTATAACTGAGCGTATTTTATCAGTTAATAAACAATTTAAAGAATCAGATAATATTGATGATATTGTACGAAGTGTACGCGTAGATTTAGGTACAGGAGGTATTTCAATTGGAGCATTTGGTGCAGGTGCAGGCGAAGTTGGAACACATACAGGGAAACTGTTTGTCGAATTAATTGACGCAGAAAATAGAGGAGATTTAACTGATTCAGACGTAGCAGATGCCTTACGTAAAGCTATTGGTCCAATTCCAGAAGCTAAAAAATTTGTAGTCGGTGGAAATCCATTTTTTGGTAAAGAAATATCATTGAGTTTACGTAGTACAAATTTAGAGGAAATTCAAGCATTCACTCGTGAATTAGTCGCAGAATTAAAAACATTTCCAGGACTTAGAGACATAGTAGATAGTGATGTTATCGGAACTAGAGAGGTTCAGATTAAACTCAAAGATAAAGCATATGCCCTCGGTTTAACGCATCAAGAAATTGCCCGTCAAATTCGACAAGGATATTTTGGAGAGGAGATACAACGAATTCAAAAAGGTAAAAATGAGGTAAAGGTTTGGGTACGTTACGCTAAAGAGGATCGCAAAAATTTAGGTCAATTTGAAAATGTACGCATCAAAACACCTAGAGGTCAAGAATACCCACTAACCGATTTGGTATCTTATGATTTAGATCGCAGCATTATAAATATCAATCACTTAGATGGTGGGCGAGAAATTAGAGTAGAAGGAGATATTAAAGATTTAAGTGTTTCTGTACCAGAACAATTAGATAAAATTCAAAAAGAAGTGCTGCCTCCATTACAGGCAAAATACTCTGGTGTAACTGTTAGTTTTGAAGGACAAGCGGCTGAAAATGCCGATGTTCAAAATTCTATTGGAACGAATTTACCAATTATTCTCATCATTACGTTACTGGTAATTGCTTTAGTATTTCGTTCTTTTTCACAAGCCATTATGATTGTTCCTATGATGTTGGTTGGTGTATTCTGTGCTATATTAGGTCATGGTATTGAGGACTTTTTACAAGGTGATAAAGTTGTGCCTGTTTCCATGTTGAGTATTTTTGGTATCCTTGCCTTGCTCGGTGTTATTGTGAATGATGCGGTTATCTTCTTAAATAAATTCAATCTTAATATTGTAGAAGGGCTCAATTTGAAAAAAGCGGTTTTTGAAGCAGGTATTGCTCGTTTCCGTCCCATTCTTTTAACCTCTATCACAACGGTTATTGGATTGTATCCATTGATTTTAGAAAAGAGTTTCCAAGCAGAATTCCTAAAACCAATGGCTATTTCATTGGCTTATGGTGTAGCCTTTGGTACTACTTTTATTCTGCTTTCTTTCCCTGCTATGATTCTGGTTATCAATGATATGCGGAGAGGAACGGGATATTTATTGAGGGGCTATTGGAAAACACCTGAAGAGGTCGAACCCGCTATGCGAGAGAAGATTAAGTTGAGTAAGAAGTTTGGGGATTAGTGATTAGTGACTGGTAATTAGTGATTGGTTTCGCTGTGTTCTACAATTTTGTAGGTTAATATTTATTTGAAAGTCAAGTGATT
>CAYLSF010001371.1:0-2273 GCA_964385675.1 uncultured Saprospiraceae bacterium | reverse complement strand
ACTTTCTTTGCATTTGTACCAGCAGTAGCTGTGAAAGAGAAAGCTAAAATTGCGATGATTAAAGATTGTACAAATTTTTTCATGGTAACTAAATTTTCTATTTGAATAACTTGTTGATTACTTTCTTTGTTAATTATGACTACAATAAGGTTGTTTTTATCAAATAGAGTTTAATTATACAGCTAAATCTGTGACATTTAAAACATATCAATATTGGATTAAATAGTTGTTTTTAATGGTTAACGTAGGGTTTTAGTGATTTAACGTTTGTCAAAATAAATTCATTCTTTTCCTAAAGAAGAGGGAGTACTTTAACAAAAAGAGCCTAAAACTTATAAGTATTTTTAATCTGTTAACTCATTCAATATTTAAGCCTCTCTTTTAAACTACTTATCTTTGAAGTCTCTTATAAATTTAAAAAAAGCTTAACTGTGAAGTTATATAATAGTACACTTATAATTGTTGCCAACTTAGTTGTCTTAAATTTAACAGCTCAAACATTTATAGAACCCTGTAAATACGGGCAACCCTTAATAAGTGCTTTGCAACAAAATCATGCACCAACTCAAACTTTAGGGTATGGTCCTGCAAGAGATATTTTATATTCACAAATAGATAATGTGGGAAATGACTTATTTGGTATTTATACCAATTTTAAGGTAACACTTGATCCAAATGCAGATCCAAGTTCTGATGCTTTTTCAAAAGGAATTAACGCAGAACACGTTTATCCGCAATCTAAAGGAGCGGGCAGTGAACCAATGAGAAGCGATATGCACAATATTTATCCTTCTAAAGTAAATGTAAATAGTGCTAGGGGAAATTGTCCTTTTGATGATATTGTGGATACCGATACAGATATGTGGTTTTTTGAAGCAACTAGTACAGGTAATATTCCTAACAATGATATTGATTCGTATAGCGAAAAAGATGTGGATGGTTCTACATTTGAACCTAGAGAATCTAAAAAAGGAGATATTGCTCGGGCGGTATTTTACTTTTATGCTATTTACCAAAATGTGGCGAATAATGCCGATGCTAATTTCTTTAATATCCAAAAGAATAAATTATTAGAATGGCATTACGCTGACTTACCTGATGCTACGGAATTAGCAAGAAGCACAGCAATTGCCAGCCAGCAAGGTAACGAAAACCCTTTTGCTGTAGATACTTCCTTGGCAAGACGAGCATTTTTTATGTCTGATGCGTCTTATCCAACTAATGATGAAAACTGTTATAACATCATTACGCCTACCGAAGCTATAAAAACTCAAAATTGGATAACGTTACAAACCAATGTGATTAAAGATATTATTATTTTAGAATCATTAGAACAGGAAGGCACAATAGTCGTTTTTGATTTAAAAGGTCAGGTAGTTAGAACCGCTACTTTACAATTTCAAACCATTATTAATGCTCAAGATTTTCAATCTGGTATATATATACTTCGAGTTTTGAATAGAAATAAAGTCGCTACTTTTAGAATATTGGTTCAATAATGGAGAGAATCTTTTTTTAATTGGGTAGGATTGTTTCACATTATGATACAGGTATTTAAGTGCATGGACTTTTAAAAAATGGTATCTTGCTGTGGATATTAGGAATAATAATCAGCAAAAAGCCAATCATGTCAAAAGATTTTGAACTTCTACAACAAAAAGGAAGGCTACACCAAATTGATGCGTTAAGAGGATTTGCACTTTTGGGCATATTGATAGTCAATATATTTGTGTTTCATGCTCCATATCCCTATTATTCGGAGTTTTATGGTCCTTTTGATGGTGTCAATGGCGTAGTGGTTGAACATGTTGTTTTCTTTTGTAGTGGAAAATTCATGTTTATTTACGCCTTCCTTTTTGGTTATAGTTTTTGGATGCAATATGAAAAGCGTCAAAGTGAGCGGGATTTTAGCGTGTATTGGAGAAAGCGAATGCTTATTTTAGCAGGATTCGGTATTTTACATATCCTGTTCCTATCTTTTGGTGATATTTTACTGCCTTATGCTATACTTGGATTGAGCCTTCCTTACTTTGTAAAGCTGAGTAATCGTAAACTTTTGATTGCTTTAGTGTTGATTAATTTAATACCGCTCTACGAATTTGTGTTGAGAGGGTTTATAGCGTTTCCCACCATATTTATGCAGCCTACTCAAACATTGGATAATTATATCGCTATTAATGGACAAGGTAGCTTTTGGGAGATATTTAAACTCCGTATAGAAGATTATTTATCATTGAAAAATGAAAAATTGATTATGTATATCCCAAAGGAAA
>CAYLSF010001370.1:0-2275 GCA_964385675.1 uncultured Saprospiraceae bacterium | reverse complement strand
GTAATTAATTTACATTTAAAAGTTTAATTCAGTTCATACTGTGACATTTTTACTAATATAGACATATATGGCTAATCTTTATTAAACAACTTCTATGATAATTTTTCCAATATGCAATATATCTGATGTTGTTTTTGATTTAAGGACATAATAATATAATCCCGATGATAATGCAATTATAGCACGATGTTGAATTTTTTTATCCATCATTCGTCTATCAATAGCTAAAATATATTGGTCGTTTGAATAAGCATCTTTTGAATTACCATAAAACTCAACGGTATAATCAAAATTCCTATTAAAATCTCCTGATAAGTTAAAAGTAATAAATTCTTTAGGCTCTTATAAAAAACTGGGGTGATTAAAAATTAGTAACTTTATTTGCAAAAAGATACAGATAAAGTTACTTCGATTAATAGACGAAAAGGCATGTTATGATCTTTTACGAGAAATTCGTTGGGTAGATGGTGTTCAATATCCTCCCGATTCCTATCGTGGATTGTTAACACTTGGAAATTTCTAAAAATGGTATGGATGAAAATCACCACTATCGACAACGTTATAACTGAAAAATTGTAATCGATGTTTTGATGATTTAACAGATGCTATTTTTTGGGGTAGCTCCAAAGAGTTAAAAGTATGATTAATTCTAACTATTTTAAAGCCTGATCGCCGATTAATTGAAGATATTTTACCGTCACCCTAATTCTTTATAAGAGCAAATTTTTTTTATGAATAGGTAACAATTTAGCTTTAACTAACGTTTTAGTTGAAAGCTAAAATTATGACGACTTTAATCTTATATTTGTACAGTTTTTTAATTCCTACAGTTGCTGAGTTACCTTCCGAGCAATTATTATTAGAGACGGTTCAAATCTCAAGTGAATTTGATTGGACACAGCACGAATCTCCTAGAGATGACGATTGGATGTTATCTATTATTAAAAATAACCCTCAAATGCAATCTTGCTTTAGTAAACAAGACCCAGAATCATGGAAATCTTATCTCCAATATTTTCACTTCTATGATTTAAATTTAGACGGCTTACAAGATGTCATTTATCAAGGAGGGTGCAAACCCTATTCTGCAACAAATATCTTTATGCAAGATGAAGAAGGTTTTTTTCATTATACTTCCAGCAGAGGTGGCGTGATTAAAGATTTAAAAATTGTAGATAATGTAGTATATCTATCGACTTTTTCAGAAGCCTGTTGCTGTTCTGATCATTCTGTATTATCTAGAATGAAGTTTGAACCTACCCAATTATCTTCCACAAAAAGCGAATTATTGCAATATAAATATGATACAGAAGTTCCCAGTTATGATTTTGCATTACCCTTTAAAACAACCGAACTTACGGCCTTACGTACACATCCAAAAATAGATAATAATATACAAACTCATCCCTGTTTTGATGAACCAAAAGTTATGGGGAATGTTGTAAGCGAGTATGAAAAAGATGCCACAGGTTATGCTTTTGCAAAAGTGCAAGATGAAGCTGGGAGTTTGTGGTATTTTGTAGTTTTTGCCCCTCACGGTGTGAGTCTAGCCAATGATTATTATTATTTGGTTCATGTGGATCATTACACCTACGCTATGGGTTGGGTAAAAGCGGAAGCAATTTTTTTAGGTAATAAGTGATTTGGGTATAAGGTTTAAGGTATAGGGTTTAAGGTAGTTTTACCTCACTTCTTACACCTTGTACCTTATACCTTACACCCAATACAATGTCATCAACAGTAGTTTATACGTTAGTTACGCTTGCAGCAGTAGGAGGAATGGAATTTATGGCTTGGTTTGCTCACAAGTATATCATGCATGGTTTTTTATGGAGTTGGCATGAGTCACATCACAAGCCTCACGAGAATGAAGGCTTCTTTGAGAAGAATGATTTGTTCTTTTTGGTATTTGCCATTCCGAGTATGTTATTCTACTTAACAGGTAGTTTTACAGAATATCGCTTCTTATTTTTCATTGGTGTTGGAATTTCTATCTATGGATTGATTTATTTTTTAATCCATGATGTGTATATTCACCGTCGTTTTAAATGGTTTAAGCAATTGGATAGTAAATATTCAAGAGCTATCCTAAAAGCACATGGTGCACATCATGCTAAACAAACTAAAGAAGATTGTGAATCTTTTGGTTTATTGGTAGTGGATAAGAAATTTTTCAAAAGCAATAAGGAACGCCGTTTAGAAGAAAATAATAAGATTTATACCAATTAGAGATTAGACTTGTTCTGTTATAAATCATTGATTATCAATTGTAAAT
>CAYLSF010001369.1:0-2286 GCA_964385675.1 uncultured Saprospiraceae bacterium | reverse complement strand
CTTCAACTCAGATGTATCTTGTATTGTATCCAAAAATTCCAATTCAGACATCGTGTATTTAGCTGTAAATAAATCAAATATATCAGCTAATAGCACCATGGTCTCTAAGGTTTGAAATACTTGACCTTTGAGTTCTTCTGGAGCGGGTTCGCTTTGTTTCAGTAATTTGAATTTATCTATCATAATCGCTCTTTGCCTTTTCATTATACAATTGAGCTAATCTTCCTCTAGCTCTTTTTAATCGCATCTTTACCGCACTTTCACTCACCTCAAGCATGGTCGCAATTTGCCTAATTGGTAAATCATCTTGATAACGCATTAGTAATATGAGTTTATCGGATTGATTTAACTCTTCCAAGAGTTCTTCTAGTTTTTCAAGTTTGATTTCCTTCAACTGCTTTAATTCTAATTCATCATCCGATAGGTTTTCAAAGTTTTGCTCTTCATATTCCGTATAACGAATTCGCTTTTTCTTTCGGAGGTAATCTATGCAATAATTATATGAAATAGAATGCACCCAAAGTGAGAAAGATGACTTCCCCTTATACTTTGCTATATTTAGAAAGACCTTAACAAGAATATCATGTGCCAAATCTTTAGAGGTTTCCCGATCCCTTGTTAAACTAATACATTTATAATACACTTTATCAGCATACCGTTCATATAATACATTTAACAACTCTCTTTTACCTTCTTTTACAATTTGGTGCACAATTTCCTTATCCGTCAGATGTGCATATTTAGCCATAAGAGTCAAAATAGAGGTAATACCCTAAACATAGGATTTTAAACCTTAATACAAGATCTTTACCCTCTAAATGCTGATTTTAAAATTTTCAAATATTGCTTTATTCCTGTGCAATAGAGACGCCTTATAAAGTATCGGTCACATTATATCTAAATATTTTTAATTAAAATTTTCTACTTATAATGTATTGTTTTAAATAAAATTTAAAGTCACATTCAATAATAAATCCACTAAAAACAAATCATCAATAAATTATAATTATTTTTTATTGAAATAATTTAAAATATAAATATTTGATTTTTAGTAGTTTGTGTTTGAGGTGTTTGCATGATTTATGATTTTGGTAAAAAAAACTCCGTCACAAGTGTTACCAAAATACAATCTATATGTCTCTATGATGAAATTGGTTAAAAAATGCCTCTTTGACATTTTTTCAAAGCATAAGGGTTTGACTGTAAGCAAAAGTTCTTGGACTTATTTTCAAGGCTTTTGTTTACTTTTTTGAGTGATAGTGAACCCAATTCCATAAAGTCAACTTGAAGTGACACATAATTTGAGAAAGAAAATTGAAGCCTAAGTTCATTGTTTTTCATTTAGTGAATTCAATCATAAATGGACATTTTGGATTAACACCATATATTGAATACCCTTTTTTGTGTAATTTTTTACAGCAGCAGTCGTAGTTGGCATATTAGTAAAAGTTTGTATTAGCTATAAATCAAACTAATTATGATAGGAGAATTTATAGTCAACTACTTGCTGCTTTTTTATACTTCTTCTAGTCTATTCTGACTAATTAATTTCCTAGAAGCTTTAGAAAATTTCTTTTTCTTAACTACGGTTAAGATACTGTTTGTAAAACACTATTAGCTTTGCTTATTTCAAAGCATAAAATAGAGGTGTTATGAATACCGTATCAAGTTATTTTAGCAAATTTTTTCCAATGACGGAGGAACAGAAACAGTATTTGGAAAATATGGTGACTACCAAAACAGTAGAAGCAGGAACCTACATTGTTGATCAAGGACAAATTTGCCGAAAAATGGTCTATCTTCAAGAAGGTACAACTGCCATGATATATGAACGAGATAATAAGGTTTATATCAAAGACTTTATTTTTGAAGATAGTATAGCCACCGTTTATGAAAGTTATTTAACCCAACAACCTGCACGATATGCTTTAAAAGCTTTGACACCCTGTATGTATCAATCTCTTAGTAAACATGAAATTCAACGTGTTACTGAAATGGTACCTCAATTGAGAAATGTTGCTAGAATCTTGACGGAGAATGTTTATTTAAACATATCGCAGCGTTTTGAATCTTTAATTACTCTCTCTGCGGAGGAGCGTTATATTCAATTGTTAGAACGACGACCTCGACTTTTATCTGATGTTCCGCTTTATTTAGTAGCATCGTATCTAGGCATCACAGATGTAGCATTAAGTAGAATCCGTAATAGGGTTGCTCAAAAAAATAAATAAATTTGAGATGAATCATTTATCAGTTGACACTTAGTCATTAAAAAAGTTCTTCCGT
>CAYLSF010001368.1:0-2287 GCA_964385675.1 uncultured Saprospiraceae bacterium | reverse complement strand
TACACAAGAAATAGCTGAGTGGTAATCATTACCTCATTCTTAATAGTCGATATTTTCTTGGTAGATTTCCGTTTGATTTTCCATCAAATGGAGTTCGATTTGATAATTATCCCTTAAGAATCCAGCATAGATTGCATTCACAAAAGTACGGTGAGCACTTGCAAGTGCATCTTCTTTAAAACCAGTATTAACTATTTGTTTTTTAGCATGTTCTTGAATTCGGTCTCGAATTCCAAGGTATTCCTCACTTTTCATCTTGGTATCGCCCCAGATACTCTCAGTTCTAGTTGACCATTCGTCTATTTCGGTGAACATAATCTCTGGTTCAGGTAGAAATAGGCGAATGGTATTCATACTTCCTTCGTTATCAAATTCGGCATAAAATCCTTTATCCAAGTTAAACCCTATACCAACTCTGATAGTAAATACCTTATGTACATAAACATTCGTAAAATCTCCTAGGCTAATAAGACCAAGCAATCTTCGCTCAAAAACAGTATCTAGTGGAATAACTAATGTATCTTCTAACTAATGCAATAAGTTTCTGTACACTTACTCTTTCATGTTTTACTATTTCGATACCTGCTGTAAAATGCTGGATATTGATATAGTCAAAGTTTTAGTTCTGTTAATTAATTGCATGTTCTTAGAAACTGTTTGGATTTAGCTTTTGAGAATTATTATAGACTATTTTTTTGTCAAATGAAGCGCTTTTGAAAGTGAGTAGCCTGAGCTACGGACGAACAAAAAGCTGAAATTTTGACGAAAAAAGAGGTATAATAAAATCGAAGTGTTAAATCCAAACAGCTTCTTATCAGAGACGTGCAATTTGAATAAAGCTAAGAAGAAAGGAAGCATTGTGCAAGGGAAGCAAATTAATATAAATAGCCTTTACATACGTTCGTAGTGCTATTAATGTGCACTTTGTGGTTTTATTTGTATCTTACAAAGTGTAAATATTTAAAACAGTGCTCACTATGAATTCCTTTCTGTATAAACCAGTAGTTTTTCTTGCTTTCTCAAACAAGGACGATGCTTATTTGGATGGATTAAAAAGAGAAGTAAGAAAAATTAATCAACACTTGAGACCTTTACAAGCTAAAAATAGGCTAGAGCTTGTCCAGTCTAATAGTATTGATGTAGATGAATTAAGTGTAATTGCTCAGGAATACAAAAATCGTATTGCCATTTTCCATTTTGGAGGTCATGCAGGTGATAACAAATTGATATTTAACAATGGAGGTACTAATAGTAAATCTCTTGCTGAATTACTTAATACACATCAATTAAAATTAGTCGTCCTAAATGGTTGTGCTACACGTAGTCAAGTAGATGATTTTTTAGACAATGGTGTTCGTGCTGTTATTGCTACATCGGTAGCCATTAATGATACTAAAGCTGTGATGTTTGCATCTAAGTTTTATGAATTTCTTTCGAGTAATCACTCTATCAAACAATCATTTAACAAAGCAATTAGCTATTTGAATGCTAATAGAAATAAAGAAATTGAGAGTGAAGTTTTAAGTTATCGCAATTTAAAGTTAAAAACAAAAATAACCAATGATACCATTCCATGGGGCTTATATTATAGAGATGAGCAAATTCTTAAATGGAAATTACCTAAAAGAAGTATAAGTTCAATATACTACATCCTACTTTCAGGAATCATATTTTTTCTACTGACTGTTATGGGTTGGAATGCTCTGAAAAATTCATATCAACCATTTGATTTGACTGTAAACGTTCATGGCGGATATGGATTAAACGACTATATATTACAAGAACAAGGAAAAGTGATTATTACAAAGGATGATAAAGAAGCAATAGGAGAAATAGGAGAAAGAGGTATTGTAAAGTTTAATGATTTAGGTTATGAATTTTTGGGTCATGGAGCAAAGTTAGAAATCGAACATGGTCAACCTTATGAAGTAGTTCATCCTGATAGTATTTATGATATTCACAGAGATGGCGTAATACACTTAGAGGTAAAGTTACTGAATCAAAGTTTTATAAAAGGAGAAATACGAGAATTTATTCCTCCGCATAACCCAATAAAAGATGTAACTATTTCCTTGAATGAAAAAGTTGAAGTATTGACTAATGAACATGGCTTGTTTAGACTTCCTATTCCTCAACAATATCAAAAAAAGAAACAGATAATTAGTATAGCAAAAACTGGATATAAAACTGAAACAGAAATAGTACATCCGCATACAGGACAGCTTGTAGAAAGATTTATAAAAAAAACAAATAATAAATGAAACACATCATCATTATCGTCTAACTA
>CAYLSF010001367.1:0-2288 GCA_964385675.1 uncultured Saprospiraceae bacterium | reverse complement strand
AATTAACAGTTAACAATTAAGTATTTGACGAAAGTTAAATAATGTTTTTGTAAAGTCCATAGATTACCTTCATTTTAGCAGTATAATTTTCTAACAACCCATAAATTATATCGCTTATGAAAAATCTATGGACAATAATTTTCGTATTAATTTGTCAATTAAGTTTTGCACAAGGCTGGCAAAATCTTTACCCTGGCCAAGGGTTTAATTCCCCTTTTGGAAATGGTGCTGGGGCAAATGTCGTTCAAGATATTCGACAAACCCCTGATGATGGCTATGTTATGATAACAACTTTTAATGTAAACTCTAATAGCACTTATTTACAATTGATTAAAACTGATGCAAATGGACAAGAACAATGGCAAAAAGCTTACGATTTCACAAATATTAGGAGTGATTTTGGAATAACCTTATTGGTTAATAATGATGGTTACTTATTAGCTGGCACAACAGAGACAAATACTCAAAGTCGTTCAGTACTTTTAATACAAACAAATAATTTGGGAGATACTTTATGGACAAAAATTATTGAAAGTCCTAGTGGTATAGATATTAATAATCCACTATTTACAAGTCTAGAGAATGGAGGATATGCATTTTTTAATAATAATTCCAATAGATTATTTAAGTTAAATACTCAAGGAGATACGTTATGGACAAAAAACATCACACCAATATCTTCTCACACTTTTGTTAGCAATATCCAAGAAACTCTGGATAAAGGTTTTGTGCTTGTGGGTACCGATAGTATCAGCACCTTCATCACAAGAACAGATTCGTTGGGTAGTCTAATATGGAATAAATCTTATCCTGCTTCAAATACAGGATACTTTTATGATGTAAAAGAAACTTCAACAGGAGCATTTATTATCTTAGGAGAAGCAGCTTCTTATTCTAATCCTGTATTCACACAATTAAGCGCACAAGGAAATGTAATATGGACAACAAATATCCCTATTTTTGATATTCATATCGGAATAGGTGAAATAGAATTAACTCCTGATGGCAACTATATTTCTACGGTAAACACAAATAATTGGCCGCAAATCAACAATTACATTGTCAAGGTAGATACAAGTGGTGCAATATTATGGTCTAACTTAATAGATACAATTAGTCAAATCAGAATTACTTGTTTGGAAACAACTACTGATAAGGGCTACATTCTTGGAGGAGCTAAAAATCCTAGTAACTCACCTTTGGCATATTTACAAAAACTAGACAGCCTTGGAAACACCTATGGTAACTTAATCACTGGCACAGTTTACAATGATACCGATTTCGATTGTCAACCCACAATAGGAGAAGATAGTTTAACCTCATGGCTAGTCAAAGCAGCGGGAGTTATTGGCACAACTTACACCACAGTTAAGTCCGACGGAACGTATGAAATATTGGTAGACTCAGGTAGTTATCAAGTTGAGGTTATCAATAACAATCCCTATTGGCAATCCTGCCAAAGTAATCAAGTGGTTAATTTCAACACCTTCTATGATACCCTTCAAGTGGATTTTGGGGTTCAAGCCACCGTACAATGTCCTCAATTAGTAGTAAATGTTTCTACCCCTTTTTTAAGGCGATGTTTTGATAATGATTATGTAATTACCTATCAAAATAAGGGAACACAGATAGCTCAGAACGCTTATATTGAAGTAGAATTTGATCCATTTCTAGTCGTCAATTCAAGTAGCGTACCTTGGTCAAGTGTCAATGGAAATACCTATACTTTTCCGATAGGAACTGTGAATATTAATGAAAGTGGTAGTTTTGGGGTCAGTGTAACTGTAGATTGTAATGCCGTTTTAGGACAATCACATTGCACAGAAGCACACATTTATCCAGATAGTATCTGCATTAATACACAACAATGGGATAATGTGGATATTGAGCTAGACGTAGAATGTCAGTCGGATTCTGTACAATTTGAAATTCATAACAGAGGCTCAGGGAACATAATTAGTCCGCTTAAATATTATGTAATTGAGGATAACCTAATTATGAGAAGCGGTACTTTTCAGTTATTGGCAGGAATGAGTCACTTCATATCTGTTCCTGCAAATGGTTCAACATATCGACTAGAAACAGAACAATCTCCGACACACCCAGAATCTCCTTTAAATCGACCATCCGTTCATATCGAAGGATGTACAACAGGTTCATCTTTCAACACAGGATTTGTTACGATTTATCCACAAAATGATTTAATGTCGTATATAGATATTGATTGTCAAGAAAATATTGGTTCTTATGATCCAAATGATAAAACAGGATACCCTATAGGTTATGAT
>CAYLSF010001366.1:0-2288 GCA_964385675.1 uncultured Saprospiraceae bacterium | reverse complement strand
CTTTAAAAAAAGTATCTCGTTCTTCGGGGGTAGCAAGTACATTATAAAATCCGATAGAACGTTCCAACGTCAAAAAATCTATGATAAAAGTATAGACCGCATTGATAGCGAGTAGCTCGGTTTGTAACGCATTATTCTGAGCATCAATAACATTGGTAATGTTGGATTGTCCCTCTGAATAGGCATCTTGAACGATTTTATAGTTTTTATTAGAAGCAGATGCCGCTTCATTGGATAGTCGCATTCTAGAGAAAGACGCCCCTACATTTTCCAAGTTAGCTCGAATCCCCAATTCTAATTGTAGTTCCACATTTTTGCGGGAATCTTGTAGTTGCAATACATTCAATTGAGATTGCTCAATTAACCTTGGGCGACTATTGCCTTGAAAGATAGGAAGCGATACCCCTACCCCCAAATTCCATGTGGTGACATTACTTTGTGGCGTAAACGCCTCGGGGACATTGAATTTACTAATCACTCGGTTAACGTTTCCACTCAAAGCGACCTGTGGTAAATACATCGCTCGTTTGCGAGATAAAAGTAAACGCTGTTCGGCTTGAATACCGACATCAATTTGAGCGAGTTCCGGCAAGTGTTGTTTGGCGTATTGTACTAAGAAATTGGAAAAAATATCCAACTTTCCATAATTATCAATAAAATCTGTTCGACTATCAGTGATAAACAACATGGACTCTTCCAATGTAATATTTTCAATTTCAATCGGATCGTTTACAGGGCGATTGAGTAATTGATTCAATCTAAATCTAGCTTGACGCAGACCAGCATACGCATTATTCAATTCAATATTGGCATTTGCCAACTCCGCTTGCCAACGATTTAAATCCGATGACCCCGAATAACCAATAGCTTCTTTACTTTTTGAAATATCATAATTCTCTTTTGTGCGGGTTACGTTCTGTTGTTGAATATTCAGATTACTTTTGGCAAATAAAATATTCATATACGCATTCGCTACATCCAATACAATATCCAATTGCGTTTGTCGCAATTGATGTTTCTCCCCTTCTTGTAGCATTTTTTGAATCGCAATATTCGCTAAAATAGGTTCAGAATAAATCACTTGTGAAAGTTCCACCGTTCCAACCCAATTATATTGTCCTTGTGCTCCTTGATAGGTAAATGCTGTTAACTCATCTACGGCTGAGAGACTCGTTGACGCAGTTATTTGAGGTAAGCGATCTGCTTTTGCCACATCAATTTTTGTTTGACTAATTCCAATGTCTGCCGACTCAATTCGTATATCCAAATTCTTTTGTAAAGCTTCTCCAATAGCCCCTTGCAAGGTTAATTTATTGGTGGTCTCCAGATTTTCAAGGTTCATCAACGTTGCCTTTGCCATTTGGTCAAACGTAGGGTAAATACCAATTTGACGAGCCGTTTCCATATTGAGCAATAAATTTTGATTAAAATTTTCCATCTCAACAGGCAGTTTTGAAGGGTCTTGCCCTTCCACAATCTTCATTACATTTAAGGCAATACGTCGAGGTATTTTTTGTAGATTATCTTCCGTTTCATATCCGACCAAAGCCCCTGCTGCTAAATATCGCTCCCCAAACAAACCGACAGAGGGGATTTTATTTTGATTAATCGTTTGGAAGACTTGTCGAATCTTAGAAGAATCTGAATCAAAAAATGGCAATAAATAAGCTGCTGCCTTTTTTGATTTTAACGTTTGAAAATAGCTATTCAAATCATCGTCATAATGAACCGTAGAAACCGTAATCTGCTCATTATTCAAATACTTTTTAAACATTTCTTGGATAAAAGGTTCTTCGCCTAATGTTCCTCTTTCTACAAATATCACCAGATGTTCATACGGATAAATATCATACAAAGCGTCCATATCTCGCTGAATATCAAATGGCGATTCTAAATACGTAAAATTTGGGATACTTGATTGATTATCCTTTTTCTGAATGCCTTGCATTTGAGCATCTAGTACAATACCTGCAATCGTAGGTTTAGGATACTCTTTGAGTCCTAATACATAACTTGACCCTATTGTCCCTAACCCCAACACAATATCATTTTCAGCATACGCCTTATCGAATACTTGTGTCAAATTTTGTAGGTTATCTTCATAGTAGGTTTTAAATGTTACCTCATGTCGATACTGTAAAAGCTGTAAAATTTCGGTTTTAATCCCTTGTTCATATTGCGACTGCAATGAACTCACAGGCGGTCGATCATTTACTAATGCAATCCGCACATTAGATTGTGCTAGCATCGTACTGACTATGAGCCAGCTTAATAAATGACTAATCAAT
>CAYLSF010001365.1:0-2294 GCA_964385675.1 uncultured Saprospiraceae bacterium | reverse complement strand
AATAATTAACAATTAATAATTCATAATCAATACTTCATTGACTTTACCCCTTTTATGTCCTACAGAATTTATGGCTCTATTGGCTTTTATGATTTGTACATTATAATCTGAATATAAATCTATTATAAATGCTGTAGCTGAATTGGATAGTAAAAATTTACAGTTTTTGGAATGGAGAATATCACAAACTTCTTTTAATTCTTGTTGATTCTTTTTGGTAAATCCATTTATAGAATATCCTGTGAAGGAAGAACTATCGGATATGGGATCATACGGTGGATCAAAATAAATAAAACTATTTCGTTTAATATTTTCTAAATCCAATGCTTCTTTGTAGTCTTTACTGATAAAGGTAGCATCTACCGCATTTAAATATTCATTAACTGCTTTTAATGTAGTTTCATTAACAATTTTCGGATTCTTGTACCGACCAAAGGGAACATTAAATTGTCCTTTACGATTAACTCTAAACAAACCATTAAAACATGTTTTATTCAGAAATAAAATTCTGGAGGCTTTTTCTATTGGTGTAAGTTTGGCATATCTGTCCTTATCACGATCTAATTCTCTTACCTTATAGAAGTAATCAGATTCATTCTTATGTTTTTTCAAATCCTCAATGAGTTCATCTAGATGATTCTTCACTATGTTATAGACATTGATGATTTCATGATTTACATCATTTGCAATGAATTTTGGGGGTTGATGATTTAATAAAACGGCTCCTCCTCCTAAAAACGGCTCATAGTAAGTTCCTTGGTATGTTGGTATATATTTATTAATCTCAGGAAACAGTTGCCTTTTACCACCTGCCCATTTTACAAAAGGTTGAGCTAAGTATTTATTTTTACCCTTCATTTAATCTGTTTATAAAGTCTAACTGTTGTTGCCATATTTTTTATGTAAGTGCTTGAGCAAAGTTAAGTAAACGCCAACTATTTATACTGTAGATGGTTGAATTGTTGTCTTATTAACTTATCGTTGTCTTTTATTTTGTTGATTATCAATGAAATAAAAAACAACAATGTTTTAAAATATCTAATTCTTAACCCAAAAGCTACAATTAAGGCTTGAATCCAGCTAGACCTTCATAGAGCCAGTTTGCAATAGCCTGTCGATTATTGGTCTTTAAAAATCGTTCTAGATCTTGATTGTTTTTTAAGTTCCCCAATTCGATATAGACACTAGGTGTAGAAACTTCTCGAAGCATGTGTAAATCTCTAGCTTTTACCGTGCCACCATATCCTCTATTTTTATTGACTTGTTGGTATTTTTTGCGAACCGTAGTTTGAAGGCGTTTGGCTAATTTTTTACCTAAACGGCTACCTGGGAAATGATAATAAAATATATCAATTCGACGCTTATGACGCCTTGAATCAATATGAATCATGATGCTATATTGTTCTTTATAGCCTTTGTATTTATAATAATCGTAGAGCTTATTGATAGTAGTAGAGCGTTGATAGAGTCGCCTTTTTTGATTAAGTGGAATAGCTAGATTTTTCCAGCAAACTTCATCTTTATCTGCCTTGAGTTTGCTCCCATCTCGAATACCGTCATTGGCATCTCGGATAACCATGTAGGCAATAGCACCATGTGCTATGAGATTTTTAGCTAATCGTAGCGAAATATCATACGCATATTCATCTTCACAAATCTTACGACCTCTTTCTCGATTAACTGCTCCGGGGTCTGGTCCTCCATGTCCTGAGACTATGTAATAAACTTTTCCTTTTAGCTTTGTACTTTTTAGAGGGACTTTAGCGTGCTTTTCGCCAAAAATCGGAAAAACCCGCCCTTTTGAACCTTTACTGACCTCTACGCCTTCTCCAGGACAAACCAATAGATTATATGGCACCCACAATACTCGACTTTTACGAAAATCTTTTTTTACGATTTTAGCCTTGTGCATGGCTTCATTGTACAACTGAATTTTCTTAGCTTGTTCGTAGCTATTTAAACCAATAGTTGAACGGATACTCTTTCCATTATATCTATATACAAAAATGGGGAGTTCGTATTTTTTTCCTCTCTTGAGGTAATCTTTGGGCTTTAATTTATTGAGAACGTAAAAATGGACTTTATTACACTCTGATTGAATGATTTTGTATTTTCTTAAAATACCATTGATACCATCACCCTTTTTAGCTACTATTTTTACGTTATTTTGCCCAAAACTAGCACACACTACTAAACCTAATAAAAAACTAAACAGTATTCTCAATTTCATTATCTAAGTTATCTTTATTTCTAACGTGAACGTTGTCCGATAGCGAAAGCGTATAATTTACGTG
>CAYLSF010001364.1:0-2297 GCA_964385675.1 uncultured Saprospiraceae bacterium | reverse complement strand
AGCAAATCCACACAATAGCTATTTTCATGATAGATCAACAAAAAAATCATTGCAACGACCCACCTCAAATCCTTACCATATAAGGGACACACACAATACAACGAGATAATAAGGGTTTCAAGGAATTCCCCTATTGTGTGTATTTAATTTTATTGATAAATTAAAAATGGCTGTAATCATTGTCAAATAAAGTATAGAACGATCGATTAGTAATATTGTATCGATCGGCAAACAATCTAGTTAAAATCATGTTCAAAATAGATCAAAACGATCGTAATTTCATGTATCAAGGATCTTTTACACTTGGATCAAAAAAATCTTTAATACATATTGAATTGTAAGAAGCTTGTTTCGCAAATTCTTTTCTATCTTTATGATTAGTTCCAAAGATGGTGACAACTTGGTAAAGAATATCATTTTCAGGATAGTTTGATTGTATCCAAACATAAGATGGAGTTTCTAATTTACCTCCAACATCAGGATTACCATCACCTTGAAGGTTGACCCCTTTAAAATTGTTACTGCTATAGAGTAAGTTTAAACCTTCACCTCTGACATATTTTTTATAACCGTCCTGAAACCAATTATCAACTTCATTGGGATAGAGTAATTGATTAGATGGAATTAAACATATTCGTGTATTTTGATCAAAAATATCTTGATAACGTTGAGATCTATTTTTTAGCTCAAGAGTATTTGGTCTCTGTTTTGGTTGCGCTTTAACAGCTCGAAAATTATCCAAAAGCTCTGTGATAAAAGAAGACCATTGTAATTGATCATAAGGCAAAATAAAATCACTTAACTCCCAAAAACAACCCCTTAATCTACGATTGTTCAAGTGTAAGGGACGACGAGAACCTCTACCAAATCCACCAATATGAGATACAAATTTAAGTAAAGATTCAATTAAATCAAGCTCTTTTTTCGTTTTTGTTTCCAATAAAATATATCCTTGAGAATAATATGGTTCTTTATTTGGGTTATCTTTTATTTTATTTTTTTCTTCATTTATCGTGATTCCTAAACGAATACTTCCTTGTTCATTTAATTCACCGAAGAATTGACTTTCTAATTTTTGACTAGTTTCTACGCTATATAATCCTAATGCGATCGCCCTAAACCAATAACGTAAAATACCTCTCAACGCTACGGGACGAAATTCATTTTCTCCTTGCCAATTATTTTCTTTACTTGGAGGAAATGCTCCATGAATACCTTCTGAGTAAAATTGAAAATGATATTCACAATTAAAAGGTAAACCTGCATTAACTGTAGTTCGACCATAACCATTACTTACTCTTGAACCGATACCTCCTTGTAATGCTTCTTGAAGCCAACTTTTGACTGTTACTAAATCATTATTATGAGATCTACCTTTAGCTGTAAGCTTCAAACCAATTAGAATTTCAGGTTCTTCCATTGATAGAAGAAAATGAGGTACAGGTTGATATTTAACTTTATTCTCATCCCAGTTCCATTGATTGTTAGTAATATCAACACTTAAACAAGGCTGAGTGGGAAAAGCATCTAATATTTGTACTGTGCCAATTCCTCGATCGATATCTCCTAAGATTCTTTGTATTTCCGCTTTTTGTTGTTCTGTATTTGCTTGGGAGTTAGCATAAGCAGAAATTGCTCCTTTTAAACTACTAGCAGGAATATAAGGAACACCGTAAACAGGATGAAATACAGGTAAAATTAATTCTCTAAATCCTCTCATGCCACCAACACGAACTCGCCATGAAAATTTAGCTTCCAATACATCATCAGCTAGTTGTTTTGTTCTAGCTGTTAATTTCTGATATATTTCATCACAATCATTTTCAATATCTTCTACCGATTCCAAAAGCGGTTTTATACTATTTTCTGATACAGGATAAGGTTGTATTTTTAGAGTTTGTAACGGATTTTGCGTCATTTGTTTGCTCCTATTTGCTACTAATCATCTTTCGGTTCACCTAATAATGCTATTGCCCAAAATGACCATTCTTTGGAGAGTTTTATTGCCAAATGATTTAAACCAGTATATTTATTTAATGGCAAATTGATTAGAGTTGACGGTTGGTTTATATTGAAATCTGCCAATTCTTCTTGTTTTAGTTGAACAACCAAAAATGTTCTCAATTGGATTAAAAAGGTTTGATAAACTATAGCTTTATATTTGGTTTTGGCACTATCACTTAAATCAAATTTTTTATAATCACCAATTAATCGATGTAGTCCCCAAGTAGAAATATAATCTGTCAATCCTCTAACCAAGTTACAAGCTTTGCCGTTATATTCTTCTGTGTCTAATT
>CAYLSF010001363.1:0-2297 GCA_964385675.1 uncultured Saprospiraceae bacterium | reverse complement strand
TGAGCTTGAATTTAAGTACTAAAATTAATGATCGCATTACTTTTGGTACAACAATGAATCCTTCTCATGTAGAGCAACGGCGTTTCCCAATTGGTGTACACGATGCTGTACGTCAACACGCTTGGCTGCCTTTATATTTAGATGACCATACTATTAACTTCGTTAATCGTTATAGAGAAAACGAACGCTGGGCAGATACTCAAATAGGTGATTATGCCATGGAACGTATGTTTGATGATTACGACTTGGTCGCAGGTGTTCCCGATGGTGCAGATGGCGAAACGCCGAGTGGCACAGACATCAGTGGTACTTCTAATCAAAGCTCATTAGCTAAAGTCCTAGAACGCGATAGAAGAAAATTTCAAACTAAAGTTTATGCCAATACTTTTTTAAAAATTAAATTAGCCAAGGGGCTAAACTTCAAGCAAGTAGTTGGTGGCGACTTTAGGACTACCCGAAATACAAGATGGCAAGGTGTAGAGGCTTCACGAAATGGAGCAGGTGACTCGGAGTCAACACTTTCTATAGATAACCGTTTTCACAGTGTTTTTGAAAGTACTTTAAGTTATAAAAAAGAATATGGTGAACACTCGTTAAATGCAATTGTCGGTTATGCTTACGAAAAATGGAACTTTACAGAAAGTGATATACTAGCTGCAGGTTTCACAAATGACTATATCCGAACCATTCCAGCAGTCAACGTAGTAGGTGCAGAGTCAAGAAGATATGAAGAAGCACTACTCTCTTACCTCGGAAGGGTAAACTATGTTTTTGCAGATAAATACTTGGTTTCTTTAAGCGCGAGGCGCGATGGAAGCTCAAAATTTGGAGTTGATAATAGATATGGATTTTTCCCAGCAGTTTCTGTTGGTTGGAATGTAGCTAACGAAAAATTCTTACAAGATGTTGAATTGATTGACCAATTCAAAATAAGAGCAAGTTACGGTAATTCGGGTAGTAATTTCGGTACTGGTCGCAATCCGTATGCACACCTTGGGCTACTTGTTCCGGTGGGCACAGGTTTTGGTGGTGTAGGTTTTCAACCTGATAATATTGGCAATCCAAAGTTAAGATGGGAAAAACTACAAGAAGCAAATATTGGTTTGGATATTGCTATTTTGGAAGGTCGTATTTCTGGGTCAGTAGATGTTTATAACAGAACAAGCGATGATTTATTACTAGCGCTACCTATTCCAGCCATTACAGGTTTCGGATCTGCAATCGTGAATCAAGGTGAAGTGTCAAATAGTGGTTTTGAATTAGAACTTCGCACTAAAAATATGGTATCAGAGGATTTTACATGGTCAACTACAGCAATGTTGACACGCAATGTAAATACATTAATTGACTTTGCAGGCTCTAGTGGTTTGATTAGTACGGTTGACTCTAAGCGTCCAGCAGAATGGATTGCATTGGAAGGGCAGCCTATCGCTTCCTATTATGGTTATGTTGTTGATAGAGAAATTCCTTTAGAATACATCAACAATCCATTCTATCCAATCAATGCTCAATCTCAAGATATTTATGTAAAAGACTTAAATGGTGACGGCTTGATTGATACTGATGATAGAACTATCCTAGGTTCTCCTTACCCAGATTTTATCTGGACGATCAATAATAGCATCCGTTATAAAGACTTTGATTTGTCTTTTATGTTTCAAGGTTCAGAAGGAGCTGAAATTAGAAATATTTCTTCTCAGTATATCAAGCAGGAGTTTTCTAGTAAGCAAGATCACACTTCTGATTTACCAGATGCAGGATTTGTTCAGCAACGCATTTTTACAAATGACGATATTCAAGATGCTTCTTTCATAGCGCTTAGAAACTTGAATTTAGGTTATACGCTTTCCAACAGCATAAAAAGTATCAAAAGATTGAGAATCTACGTAGGTGCTCAAAATTTACTATACATCATGGCAGAAGGTTACGAAGGTTGGAATCCTGAGGGCATCGACCAAGGTTTAGGAAATCCATTGACATGGGGCTATCAAAGAGGGCCAGCACCTATTTACAGAACCATTTCTTTCGGTTTAAACCTTACTATTTAATCCAAATAATAAGTGGTAGGCGTGAAATATTAAGTAGAAAACGTATTCATTTAATTCTATTTCATAGCTCACGCTTACTATCTATTGTCTTATACTTAAATAATATCATGATGAAAAATATAAAATTCAAATCTATTTATCTGCTCGTAGTAGTAGTTATATTATCGAGTTGCGATGGAGAATTATTAAACCTAAGACCTCACTCTGCTATTGGTGAAAATGCTTTTTATACCAATGCTGATGAAATAG
>CAYLSF010001362.1:0-2306 GCA_964385675.1 uncultured Saprospiraceae bacterium | reverse complement strand
GTAAATTTACAATAAATTTTAAATGAAGAAAGTGGAATAACTTGAAATGGATAAAATCCTATTCTATTGAAGTTCCAACCTTACAACAAGCATCTCATGGTTAAGATAGAAAATGTAGAGTTAGGAGAATTTCCGTTGTTGCTCGCACCAATGGAAGATGTAAGCGACCCACCTTTTCGCGCATTATGCAAAGAGCAAGGTGCAGATATGATGTATACTGAATTCATTTCTGTCGAAGGACTTATCCGTGATGCACACAAAAGCGTTCAAAAACTAGACATTTATCCCGAAGAACGCCCAATTGGTGTGCAGATTTTTGGTGCTGAAATCGACTCTATGCGCCGCGCCGCAGCTATAGTAGAAGACGCTCAACCTGAGGTATTAGATATTAACTTTGGTTGTCCTGTAAAGAAGGTTGTCTGTAAAATGGCAGGTGCTGGTATTTTGCAAGATATTCCACGAATGGTAAAGTTGACAGAAGAAATTGTCAAATCTACTAACCTACCCGTGACGGTAAAAACGCGCCTCGGTTGGGACGATAAAACTAAATATATTGAAGACGTAGCTGAGCGCCTCCAAGATGTTGGGATCAAGGCATTAGCTATTCACGGACGTACCCGAAAGCAAATGTACAAAGGAGAGGCAGATTGGACGCTTATCGGGAAAATCAAGGAAAATCCTCGTATTCATATTCCTATTTTTGGGAATGGAGACATCAATAGTCCACAAAAAGCAGAGGAATACCGCAATCGTTATGGAGTTGACGGTATTATGATAGGTCGAGCAAGTATCGGTTATCCTTGGATTTTCCGAGAAATCAAACACTATTTCAAAACAGGTGAAATACTTCCTCCTCCGACTATCGAAGAGCGTGTCAGTGCCGCTCGTCAGCATTTGCGTCACTCGATTGAGTGGAAAGGCGAGCGTTTAGGTATCTTAGAAATGCGCCGTCACTATACCAACTATTTCCGTGGTTTCAGAAATATCAAATATTTTCGCTCTCAATTGGTTCAATCACTTGATCCTACAGAGTTGTTTCAGATACTTGACGAGGTTGAAGCGACTTATGGGTCGTTAGCTGTAGCTTAAATATTGGAAAGAAACGTCTAGTATGCCTAAAACTTCAAAGGCGTACTAGACGTAAACGCTTTTTGAAACCTATTTTTTATGATCTAAAAAGGCTGCGACCCTATCTGCTACATTCTCTCTGATATTAAAATAAAACAAATTATACTCTGCTACATGCCAACGCTTGATGCGTAAAAGACCTGCTCCTGCTATTTTCGGTGTATTAATCCAAACCATTCCATCCTTGATTTGAGCATCTGACAAATTGGGTTTGTAATCAAATTTTCTTGAAACACCGCCTTTATTTTCTTCATAACTGGCATATGTTTCATCCGAAAGCCAATTCACAGGATTGGTGACAGCAGCGTATTTTAAACCTCTGTCCCAATATTTGGGATAATGATCTCTAGCATAAGCATTCCAGGTACAGTAACAACCTATTTGTTTTGGAGTATCACAAAGTGCTATAGTTGTGTAAAGCGTCTTTGGAATTGGCATACCAACTAAGTAAGCTGCTACGAGTTGTTCTTGTAATTTTTGTCCTTCAAAAAATTCTGAAAGCAACCGTCCTGCATGCATTGTCCCTTGACTATGTGCTGCTATCACAATTGGGCGACCTTCATTGTAGTTTCGCAAATAATAAAGAAATGCTGCTTTTACATCTTCGTAAGCCAAATCAAGAGCTTGTGCAGAATCTTTTGAACTCGCTGTTTCATAGTAAACATTGAGATGCGCTTGTCGATAACGTGGTGCGTATATGCGACCAACTCCATTAAAAACACTCGACTGATGCTGAATAGTTGACTCATCTATTCTTTCATTCAATGCAGCATCTTTGACATCCGCATTCCAAGTAGTGTGGTATTTTTTTGTACCATCGTAAATAGTTGGATAAACAAAAAATACATCAACTTTAGCATGAGCTTGATTATTGACCGTACCTTTAGGTGCATCATTTGGAATAAGGTCAGCAGGATCTACTTTTTCAGGATGCGCTGCCCAATTTTCCATATCCTGATAATTAGGAATAGCAGGGACATTTTTTTTAGAAAAGGCTTCTGTTGGATAATATTTGGTAGAGGTAGCAACTTTACAAGAGGAAAAACCAATAAAGATAATTCCTATAAAGATTGGAAAATATTTCATAGTTGGTTGTTTTTATTTAGAATATATCAAATAGTGTGTTCTTTGAAGCATATAATAAAGATTTATACGAACTTATACTTCTTATATGCTTA
>CAYLSF010001361.1:0-2307 GCA_964385675.1 uncultured Saprospiraceae bacterium | reverse complement strand
TTAAATTGGTCAACCAGTTTGCAAGATAATAAATTTAGATTATATTTCAATTAGTGGCTCTTAAATTAGTGATCTATGACTCTATTAATGGATGTATTTAGTGCTTTGATTTGGGGTGAATGTTTTTCAGAGTTGATACGATCGTGTGGGGTTTGGTTGTGGAAATTGGGATAAATTTCTGACGATGGGTTAGGCTTATTTATTGGTTTTGTGGAATTGATGGAGCATACTGAGGGTTAAACACTTGATTAAGTCAAATTTTAGATAGAATATTAGTAAATTCAAATTTTGGTTCTCTGAAGAATCCCGTGGAAGCAAGTCATCAAGTGAGTAGGTTGTTTAAATTATTACCCTAGACATTAAGATTTCGATAATCTACAGCAACTCACCCGGTGACTATCACTTTTTTATTCAAATTTAAAACTACAAACGTATGCCAAATCTTATTGTTATCGCCAAATTAACAGCAAAAGAAAATCATGCTGAAGCAGTTAAAGCAGCATTATTAGGACTAGTAGAACCAACCTTAAAAGAAGCAGGTTGCCTTCAATATGATTGTCATCAAGATATTAAAAATCCACATTTATTTTATTTTTATGAAATTTGGGAAAGTGCGGAACATTTAAAAGCGCATGGTAAATCTGACCATATTCAAGCGATGGGTGTTAAAACAAAAGGCTTGATCGTAGGTAGAGAACTTAATATGATGTATAAGTTGTAGTGGTTTTTTATTGTTGATGTATCCAACTTTTATATCTTAAATTGAGGACTTTACATAATTATGAGAGCTGTAAAACTGGGTAGGTTCAACCAATTGTATCAAAGCTTAAATATAATATTTGAATTGTCGCTTTTCTCTTTTGGTCTGTCTGGTAGCGGTTAAAATACTACCGATTGTATCGGAAAATCTTAGAGTTACTGGCTTACCATCACCGTAGATACAAGTATTATAATTTAATTTTGTTAAAGCCATTATATCTTTCAAAACTACTTTTATATCAGCTTCGCCTCTAGTAATTTTAATATGTAATGGATTTGGAGTTTCTGAACTCAGACTTGTGCTAAGTCTTGGTACAAAACCACGAGTAAAAAGATATGCTTGATTATCATCAATAATTGTTGCAATTCCACGTAAAACACCATATTCAGCCTTACCTGCATGTAAACTCCTAAAAAATTTGAGAGCCGCACTATCTTTAATAACTATACCAACTAGGTTGGTGTTTGCTTTATGTTGTTCTACAGCTTCATTAAAACCATCCCATTCTTCATCTGAAAATATTGCTCGACCGTGAATAAATAATTCTTTAGGATAATCATCATTTTTACTTTTATAATCCTTTAATGCAAGATTAATCAGTTTGAAAGCCTCTGCTTTATCTAAATGAAATTCATTTTCTTTTTCAGATAACCATAATCCATTATTTCCTCTAAAGATTGTTCCATCTCCATCTTGAAGAAAAAGTTGAGCAGCACTACATGCCATTTCTCTCTTTGCACCGCCTTGAAATCGTTTAAAAACAAGTCCGACGTAACAAACACCATCGCGGATACCAGCTAATTTCCAAGGTCTTTTTCCTAACTTATAATATAATGTCGTCGTTAAAGACCAAGCAAAATAAGCTTTCATGTCATCAGAATATTCTTTATTACTTTCTATATCTCTAAAAGATAATTTCGGTTCAACTATAATTTGAATAGGTGCTTGAATCCGTTGTTGATTGGCTTTAGCTTTTAATAGATGATGAAAATCTGAACTCGAATCAAAATAATCCGAGATATTTTCTTCTCCAAACATTTGTTGATTACTAAAAAATGAACCTTGTCCGGCTTCTGTCAGCTTGAAGAAGTTTTTTGTCTCTTTTGAAAAATCTCTTCCATACCCTTTTACGGCTCTACAATTATTATATATTTTTTTTGGAACAAGAACAATCCAAATATCTACATTTGCATCTTCGTCATTTATAGCTTCATTAATCTTGTTCAGAAAATAATCTACAAGTTTACCTGTTCTTATTGGTCGAACTTTCTCTCTTCCAAAAATTACATCAATATCTCGCTTATACAATTTTATTTCAAGTTCTGGCTTAACAGGAAAGTTGATATTAAAAACAGCTTCTACGCCTGGATATGAAGGACGTTGTAACTCATTTGAAATAATTTTTCCATGTCTATTCTTTTTAGATATGATAGGCTGCTTAATTCTTTTAATAAATTCTTTATAAGCATTAATAGCATCTTCTGTCCCTACAACTCCAATTTTGATTGTATTTATGTTTAATTCTCCTCTTAGCGACCAACCTTCAT
>CAYLSF010001360.1:0-2310 GCA_964385675.1 uncultured Saprospiraceae bacterium | reverse complement strand
ATGGTTTTTATTAATATCATTTTTGAAAATGAATACTCAAATATACTGAAATTCTATTACCATTAGAAGCATCATTTAGTAAGCCCCCTCTATCATGATGTCAACGTGACTCATATCCAGAATATCATCTGATAATATTGCTGCATTTCTAATGACTAAAGTTTTTAAATTTTGGAGTTTGGTTAAATTGGGGTGAATATATACTAAGGATTGGTGAGCAAGATCTAATACTTCCAGTTGTTGGAAGCGTGAAATATCTGCCATAATCGTATTGATTTGAACATATTGTACAATTAGCGTTTTGATATTAGATAATTGCTATCGGGAAAGTCTTTATTAGCTGTAAAAGATAGTAATAAAACTCATTTTAAAAAAGATTTGATACTCTATGATTTAGATGGATTACGGAATAATGGAATGATGAAGTTTTGTTAAACAAAACTTTATGCAAAGCAAAATTCCATCATTCCCAAAAAAATTATTTGCCAACTGACTTACTGCACCACCAAACGACGATACTCATGTCGTTCTCCAATCTGTAGCTTCACAAAATACTGACCAGCAGGAATATCTTCTAATCTAAGAGAGAAGCGATTTTGACCAGCATCAAAATGACGATTGAAGGTTTTGACGAGTGTGCCTCGGTTATCAAAGACTTGCATCGAACGATCCAACGCATCAGGAATATTAATATTAATCCAAGTGACGGGATAGTTTTTAGTATTACTATGATAGGGAACACTCAGCTTTAAGCCCCTCTTTACCTTCTTAGCATTACTTAATTTAGACCTTATTATTTCGATGATTCTGTCGAAGATTGGGGTACACATTAGTTCACATCAGTTTAGTTTATTTCAGGACTTGTTGTAGTTTTAATTTTAGTATAAATTGAACGACCTAATTCAGTGATTTCTAGAGGAGTATGATAATAATGACAAACTACTTCAGAAAGCCCATATTCTGTTTCAATCAAATTTTTACAATGATTACAATTGACTAAAATTGGTTCCATATTGTTTTGTATTTAGGATTAATAAGAGTGATAAATAAGCGTAATACTCAATTACGATAATCACAATAAAGTGTTACGACTAGCACATTAGGATATAAATTCCTCTTAAACCAACTTGTAATAAATAATCGACGTGGTTAATAATAGAATTTGATTTGAAAATCAAACTGCATAATAATTATAACTACTCAGTGAAACAGAGATTAGTTGATGCGTTTGATTGATTATTCCTATGGTTGTAATTTTTTAGATTTATGTATATGCGATTTATCTTAATGATTGTACTTGCTTGTTCATTTCATTTATCAATGAATGCTCAACATAACTTGTTTAAATACACAAAGCCTTATAAAAATGCTCACAATAACTTATTTAAATATACAAAGCCATACAATACGATTTATATAGAGGCAGCAGGAAGCGGAGTACATGGTTCATTAAATTATGAAAGATTTTTTTCTGAAGAAGTGAGTTTGCGAATTGGATTAGGGTTTTATGTCAGTGATGCTGAATTATATCCTTCTGTCCCTGTTTCCCTACAGTATTTAAAAGGGTATAGAAATAATAATTTTTTTGAGATAGGAGTGGGTTATACTTGGGCACAAGAGGATGGTTATGATTCGCTTTCTCCTGTAACAAGTAATTTTAATCTTGCCTCTATTTTGATAGGATATAGAAAATATTTTTGGACGGATTGGATGGTAAAAGTCAATATTTTACCGTCTTTAATGGCTAATATGGAATTTTACCCGTGGTTAGGAGCTTCGATAGGGAAAAAGTTCTGAAAGAGGTACTAATTCGTGGATAAATACCTTGACACACAATAAACATGTGCATAATAAATTCATATCCCTACAGACCCAAATAACGATATAATTTGAATACCGGACTTCGTAAAACTTGATCCTACTCTACTGTTATAAATAAATTACAATCTGAGAGAAACTTTTCTTAAAAAAACTAAACTATTTTAGTAGAAATAGTTTAGTTTTGCAATCGTAACTGGAATTTACATTTGAGTAGTTTTACTTAAATGTTAAATATCCTTGGTTAGGATTGCGTTTCTTTTAGTTTATCGAAGCTTTGCTTTTAATGGATGGTGGTCATAAAGCGTTAAAATGATTGATTTTCAATTATTTTGATGATTTGGGTCACCATTCATCTTTTTATTCCCTTTATTCATTTCTCAAAAATTTAACGCTACTATAATTTTATACTTATCCACCTTGTCTTTAAAGAGTTAATGATTAATTTTGAAACTAGAAATTCAATAGTCTAAAATTAATTCAAATTTGATT
>CAYLSF010001359.1:0-2312 GCA_964385675.1 uncultured Saprospiraceae bacterium | reverse complement strand
TATTGAGTATTTGTGCTTACTGTTCAGGTTGAGCATTTTATAAAAAAATCTCATTTTTCCAAACAATATTCGTTTTTCATTGCCGTTTAATACTCGAAAACAAACAATATTACTCTTATTTATTGACAAACATATTTTATTAACTATACACTACAAGGAACAAAGGTTCTAATTTTTAGTCATAGTGTATTACCTCACCACATAATTTATTGAAATGGATAAAAAGTTTACAAATCTACTTGTTAAGTATGTACACCATGAAGTAACCCACGCTGAAAAGCTATTGTTAGAAGAGGCATTAGATACAGATTGGGAGCTTTATGAGTTATACAACCAATTGAAGGAAGGATTGAGAACGTTACCTAAGGTAACCTTCTCTCCGAAGAAAAGCACGATTCAAAATATCTTGCGTTACAGTAATGAACAGTTAGAACCACAATTCTAATTGTCTTAGAACAATTCCCAACAAAACGCCTCGTAACCTAATGGTTACGGGGCGTTTTTGTGTGTTATACAAATTAGAATCAAACAAGTAGGAAGAGAATAGGTTAAATAGTCTATTGCGTTACAAATTCTAATTTAAGGGCTACACCAAATCATTATTTGTTCTTTATATCCCTCACTCTCAATACGTAACGTATGCCAACCATTTTGGGGTTTTAAGTACAGATGTACAGTATTTTCTCCTTTAGTTAAATGTGTATCTTGATTAAGAATTACTTGACCTACAGCATTGATCAATTGTATTTTTATGGATTGCGAGAAAGCTGCATTTATATTTAAATTTAAGATCTCCTGTACAGGATTAGGAAAAGTTTGTATGATTTGAAAAGGAGATGCAGCAATAGACTGTTTTTGATTGGCTACAATTACGCCCCCTTCTGTTATTTTAATAGTTTGATTAATAGCAATATTTGGAATGACATCTATGTTACCACTCAGCCAACGTACTCTGATAGAATCAATCTGTGTTATACTCCCCAGACCAAAATGATTTGAAGTAGAGGGTTGACTAATAAAACCATCTCCACATAAAGTGTAACGATTAAATTGTTTACCTTCTGCGAATACTTCAATCCAACTCCCAATACCATCTCTATTTGTAGTTGTACCTTCTAGTTTTACTTTCAACCAATTTCCAGTGTTAGATTGATTTTCCCAAAACTTTGCCTTGTAAGGGGCACGAGTCCCTACTACTATATCTAACTTTCCATCATTGTTGTAATCACCATAAGTTGTGCAAAAACTTCTAATGGTATCTCCTACCATTGGAGTTGAGAAAAGACTTGTAAAGTTTCCTGTTCCATCATTTTCAAACAAGTCGTTACGGCCCACATCATCGCTACTACATACAAATAAATCTAAATCCGTATCATTATCATAATCTATAAAATGTGCTCCCCATGTATTTCGATACATAGCGACACCTGATGGTATAGCGACATCTGTGAAAAAACCATTACCATCATTTTGCATTAAAAAATTACCTGGAGGCGTATTCGTGATGTAAATATCCAAGTCTCCGTCTTGATCATAATCCGCTACACCAGCATTCATGGCATCTACCGTTAGATTTAATCCTGTAGCTTGGCCATCTTCTATAAATGTACCATTACCAAGATTTTTATATAATTCATTGGTAAAACTATATTTATCCTCAATAGTATAAATCTCTTGCCATCCATCATTATCAATATCCCAAAAAACACCTTGAAAACTCCATTGCGTACTATTTAAGATACCCGCTTGTATATTTACATTTTGAAAACCCTCTCCATTTATATTTTTATATAGAATATTGGGATAGGCAAAGTCTCTATTACCAATAAATAAGTCTAAGAATCCATCCTTGTCATAATCTCCAAAACTAGCTCCAAATGTTTTATCATGAATAGGAAGAAGTCCTAACTGTGTGGAAGCATCTATAAACGTTAAATTTCCAAGATTTTTATACATTCGATTTGGGCAATCATGACAAGCTACAAACAAATCTTTATCACCATCATTATCATAATCTACCCAAATAACCTGTTTAGCTTCTTCTGCATGAGTAATGGGAAGCATTATTTTATCAAATCCACCATTTTGGTTATTTAAGAAAAAATGAAGACTATCACCGTCTTGAGAAGCAAATGTTAAGTCATCCCAACCATCGTTATTAAAATCAACAAAACTAATACCGCCTCCTGCTTCTTGACTGTAACCATATTCTATATCAACCCCTAGCTGAACACTAATTTCTTGAAAAATCTGGGCATATAACTGATTACTCATTGTGTAAATGAGTATAAATATTATTCGTTTCATCATCC
>CAYLSF010001358.1:0-2315 GCA_964385675.1 uncultured Saprospiraceae bacterium | reverse complement strand
CCCAGGTATTTCTTTGATAAAATCTCGCCATGCTTCTGCTGCCTTCGGGACATAACAATTAAAAAAACCTGCTGTACCATCTTGAATAACAGCTTTTTGTAAAGGATTCGCCATTTCATAATAATCTCTAAACCGCTCAGGTATATTGGAGTTAATCGTAAAACTATAGGTACATTCTCCTTTGAAAAGAGCATGAAAAATACGCATTTCGTGTTTGCTATATGGAAATGACCAATACTTATGTTTTTTATCAAATTTAGCGTGTGGTACTTTTTTGATTTTCGTTATCCAATCTCTACGAAAAGCAGGAATCTCTACCATAAGTTTAGTTTTGCGTGACGCTAGGGGCTTTACCAATAGTTTAATTGGATTAATTTTTACGTTATGATTAATGGTCGTATTCATATTTTCTAGTTAGTTTTGTAGTAATGGATTGAACTTAAAAATAAACTCATTTTCATACTAAAGCAATGATTTTAAGGAAGTTATATTAAGATAGTCGTTTGTAATCGTTTATAAACGATTACAAACGGATAATAAACGATTAAAAACGTTTATCAACACTTATAAGCTATGAAAAAGAAAAAATGTATTCAATGTAATAAGGAATTTGTAGGAAGAGCGGATAAGAAATTTTGTTCTACTGCTTGTAAAAATCAATATAATTACGCCATACGAAAAGCAACACATGATATCACTAAAGAAATTGATAGCATTCTGCATCGTAATCGTGTTTTACTTCAAACCCTAATGGGCGAAAAACGACAACGCATAAAAGTCGATAGACTAGAACTAGATAAAATGGGTTTCAATTTTAATTACATTACTGGAATTTATCGAAATGCTCAAAATAAGTTATATCATTATGTTTACGATTATGCCTGGATGGAGTTTTCAACACAACAAATTTTAATTATCAGAAAAAATAAGTAGTTATAAAAAAAGGAAGCCACAAAATGTAGCTTCCCTCACTAAAAATTGACTAATTACACGATTTAAGTAAAATGAAAATTAGTATTCAATTTGATAGGTTATCAAGATAGCAAATAGTAATAACAGGATTAACTTTCCACTACCTATTGCGTTTTCCTATAAATCCGCAGGTAAAATTACTCTATCAATTAAGTGTACCACACCATTTGTAGCACGGATATTGGCAGATTTAACTAAGGCATCATCAATCTTGATAACGGTGTCGTTAACCGAAATATCAATTTTATCCCCTTCTACACTTTTTACCTTTTGTCCATCTTTTAAATCTGTGGATTCTACTCTACCCGATACCACATGATAGGTCAATACTTTTACCAATTTTGCTTTATTTTCTGGCTTCAATAAATTTTCAACCGTTCCTTTTGGTAAAGCGGCAAATGCCTCATTTGTTGGTGCAAATACCGTAAAAGGTCCACCTTCTAAAGTAGAAACTAAGTCTGCTGCTTTTAAAGCTGCTACTAACGTAGATAAATTATCTGCCCCTGCTGCAATGCTTACTATAGAGTTACCTTCACCATTAGAGGCTCGTTTTTTACTATGTTTTTTATAGCTTGTTCTTTTATGGTGACTGTTGCATTGTGCATTAACTGTTGTTCCAAAAGCTATTAAAGCGACCATTAAGGTCAATCCAAATTTTAAAATATTATTACGCATTGTGATTCGTTTTTTTAGTAAGAAGAAGTCAGAAGTCAGAAAAACATACAATCGTACAACATGACAACTTATTATTGTAAAGAAAGATAGTTTGTAAATTTTAACCCAAAAAGAAGTATCTAGAATGTTCTTTTCAAATTAAGAATAAATATTGTAAGACGTTTTTTGACAAAAACAATGATTTAGGCAATACAGTAGTCGTGCTTATGATATAAGCAATTTCGGTTTTTCATCATCAAAATATAAATCTAATTATTTGCTATTTCCAATTACTTCGACAGTGAAGGATTGAAATTCCATCACTATGTAGTTTTGAAAATTAGAATCTAAGGCGATAGGATTTTATCCCTTCGCTGATAACATAGTAGGAAATAATTATTACAAATTATTGTTTCTAAGTGCTTGAACGAACATCGAAATATCAATTATAACATCAATAAATTTGAGTTTGAATTTGATATTTGAGTTTTTACTTAATTCTGTATTTCAATCCATTATTACTCATCATCAATCGCTAAAAGTATGTCGTTTGTCTTACAATGCTTACCTAACAGCGTCTTATCCAATCAGTTTTAGGCTTAACAGTCTTTAACCGCCTCTTAACGGGGCTTAACGGCTTAAAGTTAGATTTTTTATAAACTACATTTCTAATTAATTGTAATTCAGTT
>CAYLSF010001357.1:0-2318 GCA_964385675.1 uncultured Saprospiraceae bacterium | reverse complement strand
CAATCAAAAATTCTCTTTTGGTTACGCTCGTTTTTCGCTTTTAGGTGCATTAATTAATTGTTTAGTCTTGATTATAGGTTCAATTTATGTCATCAAAGAAGCAACAGGACGCATCTTAACTCCAGAACCAACGAATGCAGAAGGAATGTTACTTTTTGCAATTATTGGAATTGCAGTCAATGGCTATGCTGCATGGAAATTGAGTGGAGGAAAGTCCATGAATGAAAAAATTGTATCATGGCATTTATTGGAAGATGTCTTAGGTTGGGCAGCTATTTTGATTGGTGCGATTGTTTTATTGTTTTGGGATGTACCATTTTTAGACCCTGCCTTATCCTTATTTATTACCGCTTATGTGCTTTGGAATGTCATCCAACGACTTAAAGAAACGCTTTTTCTATTCTTGCAAGGCGTTCCTAATGATGTTCATATTCAAGAAATTGAAGATAAAATATTAACTGTTCCAAATATTAACTCTATTCATCACACACATATTTGGTCTTTGGACGGAGAACATCATGTATTTACGACACATTTGAAATTAGAAAAGGTCAGCGGTTGTGATGAAATTCTAAACGTAAAACAAGCTGTTAAACAGATTTTAAAAGATTATCCTTTTGAGCATTATACGATTGAAACCGAGTTGAATGATGAAGATTGTGGATTAAATCAATCAACACATCAATCAGCATTAAAATCATAAAACCATGAATGGAGAAATCATTAGAATAACTTTACCACTTTATTTCATATTCTATTTTGGCTACGTTTTTATTTATAAAAGCCGATTAGTAGCAAAAGACATTGGCAAAAGTCCAATGGTATTACCTAAAGATGATAGTGCTTATGGCTTGATAGGTATTTATTTTAAAATTGCTCACTATTTGTTGTTGGCTTACACTATCGCTTTTGGGATTTATCCAATTATCCATGAATATCTTTCACCAATTCATTTGATGGAAATTGAAATTGTCCAATACATTGGAATGGGAATGTTGTTGATTGCTTTGATTTGGACAATCATTGCCCAAGAAAATATGAAAAACGCATGGAGAATGGGCATTGATGAAGCAACGAAAACGCCGCTTATTACCAATGGTTTGTTTGCTTATACTCGTAATCCTGTTTTTGTTGGATTGATTTTAGGTTTTGGCGGTTTGCTTTTGATAACGCCAAATACGTTGACTTTGGTGATTTTTTTAGTTGAGTTTATTTTAATTCAAATACAAATCCGATTGGAAGAAGAGCATTTAGAAAAGCTACATGGAGATGTTTATATAGCGTATAAAAGCAAAACGAGACGATTAATTTAAAACAGTGAGAAATCACAAAAAGAGAACATGAAATTAAATAAAAAAACCTTTCTAACTTTAAGTTTATGTGTTTGTTTAGTCAGCTATTCAAATGCTCAAATAATAACTGACCGTCCCGACCAAACCGAAAGCTCTTCAACAGTTGGAAATGGCAATTTACAAATCGAAAGTGGTTTGTTGATTGGTTTTGAGGGCGATAATCAGTTATCAACACAACAGATTTTAGCACCTACTAATTTATTTAGATACGGTGTGTCAGATGGTTTAGAATTGAGATTTCTTAGTCAATTTGAAATGCTAAAAGATGATATTCAAGCCATTCGAGGAATTAGTGATATAGAAATTGGAACAAAAATACAAGTACTAAAAAAAGAGGATGTAAATACAGAGATTGCTTTTTTAACTCACTTAGTCATACCTACTGGAACAGAAGCATTATCGAGTGGAGAGTTTGGAACAATAAATAAAGTTTCTATTTCACACGAACTAAATGATAATATTGAACTTGGCTATAACTTAGGCTATGACTATTTTGGGCAAGGAGCTGGTAATTTCACCTATTCTATAGCTTTAGGTATTGGAGTAAATGAAAAGGTTGGCATCTATGTTGAGCCTTTTGGCGAATTAACCAATTTTGAAGATTTTATTTTAAATTTTGATGCAGGATTTACTTATTTAGCAAATGATAACTTACAATATGATTTTTCTTTTGGAACTGGTTTAAATCAAGAAATGAATTATATTTCGATAGGATTAAGTTGGTTAATTATGCACGAATAATATGCAAAAGACTGTTTTTAAAATATCAAAAATGGATTGTCCATCAGAGGAAAATCTAATCCGAATGAAGTTGAGCGATTTTTCAACTATCAAAAATCTTGACTTTGATATTTCTAATCGAAAATTAACCATTTTCCATACGGATAAATTAAATGATATAGAAAATGCCTTAATAGAACTTCAATTAGGCAGCCAAAAAGTATCTTCTGAAGTAACTGACCAAAG
>CAYLSF010001356.1:0-2320 GCA_964385675.1 uncultured Saprospiraceae bacterium | reverse complement strand
ATAAAATTTAGGCTTTTGCAAAGAATAACTGTTTTAAGCAACTGATTACTAGGCAACTAGCCACTAATTACTAATGCCAATTTAAACCACTACTTACTCTTACCCACTTTAGTTTTTTCCACCGTTTTTATCATGGAACCTTTCTGAACCTGATCCGTCAGTTGCATACTATTTAACAATGCCATTTCTTCCATTCTATCTTGTGGCACGCCATAACGTTGTAACACTTGCTGCAAAGTTCCAGAAATTTTTACGGTTTGAACGTCAATTTTCTCTGGATATACATTGATTTTAGAAGGATCCGATAATTTATTGAATTTACGCATTGTACCTAAGAAAGTACCTTCGTTTTGTTTGAACGCAGTTTGAAGCGAAATACCATGAAAGACATAAATATATTGTCCATACTGAATGTAGTAAGACATAATACCTAAGTTCTTAGTTGGATCTTGCTCGTTTTTTTGCTCTGAAATAACTTGTAGAGCATTAAAACCACTAACGTTTGTATTTTTTGTACTAACAGGAGTTAGCTTATATTGCTCAGCCGCTTGTTGTGCCGCTTGCTGCAAAGAAGATTGATTGGATAAAGTAAATAACATCATGGACTGACCATCTTCTGATGCCATTTGTACTTGTGAAGGAGAGTTTAATAATCTCCAGCTTTGTGGTACAGGAAACTGAAACTTCAATTCAGGATGGTAAAATACATTATTCTCAACATAACCTTGACGTGGATCTTCTCCATAAGTCAATCCATCGATCATTTGTAGATATTGATTGCGATTGACTGCATAAGGGCCAGGTACTTTGGCTTGCCATTCTTTAGAAAGTTCTTTTACATTTGTATATCTATTAGCAGGATTTGGGTGCGTTGACATAAAATCGGGAATGGATTGTCCACTCTTTTCACGCATTCT
Source organism: uncultured Saprospiraceae bacterium (assembly GCA_964385675.1). Taxonomy (GTDB): domain Bacteria; phylum Bacteroidota; class Bacteroidia; order Chitinophagales; family Saprospiraceae; genus CAYLSF01. The sequence goes on along the minus strand of CAYLSF010001356.1, from coordinate 1,403 downwards.
GCTTAATGTCTTAAAGAAGTTTGCCATGTTTTTAGAGTCATAGCCAATTTTAGTAGAATACTCCACACCTAGTTTGTCAGATTGAGATTCGGCATCTCTACCAAACTTCAAGAATAACAACTGCATTCCTTGATTGGCATAATTGGAGAACGCTCTAAATTCTGATGAAACGACCATTCCTACTACTAAACCTAACTGAGCCAAAATTGCTTTACTTTGTTGCTTTGCAGAGTGTCGAGCAGTGATATGACCAATTTCATGTCCTAATACTCCAGCAAATTCTGCTTCATTGTTAAAATGTGCTAATATGCCCCGTGTGAAATAGACATAACCTCCAGGAACCGCAAAGGCATTGATGACAGGTGAGTCTAATACTTTAAATTCATAATTCAGATGTGGGCGATGAGAAATTTTTGCCATCTCTTGCCCTTTATCATTGATGAACTTTTGAATTTGCTCATTTTGATATAAACCATATTGAGCGACAATCTGAGGATCTGCTCCTTTACCCATGTTGATTTCTTGTGCTTCTGACATCAACATAAAGTCTTTTTTACCCGTAACAGGATTTTTAGAACATGTGGTAATGACCAACATGAGAGCAATCAGTCCTATGGAGCGACTAATTGCCTTGAAGTAGAATAGCGTTGACATAATGTATTATTTTTAATGGTAATGATATTTTCTATACCTCGAAAGGTAAATAAAACTTAAAGGATTTTAAAATATAGACGTGAAAATTGTACAAGAGGTACTTTGAGATACTTATTTTGAGTTAATATGTTCTAACGCTTCATGCTTTACAGCTTGTAAATTTCTATATATGGCATATAGTTTTTCTGGAATTAAGGATTCAAAACCTTGCGATATGTAGTATGTATATTTATTATCTATTTTTTGTAAAAATGTAAAATACCAAACTGGACCAACTACAAAACAGCCTTTCATGGTATTACCTTCATTTAGGGTTAGTGCTGTTATCATTTCTGCTAGTAATTGGTATTTTGGGTCTTTATCAGGGAAGTTATATTTAAACTCCTGAAGAAAAAAGTAAGGTGTTTCAGGAAGCTCTGAGCCACTTGCTACAAGATAATCCGTTATTCCTTTTAAAATGACATGTTCAAATTCATGACTTAACTCCATCTCGTACCAATCATCTAGGTCTTGCTCGTAAAAATCTGCTAGGTTTAAAATTGGAATGATAAATTTCGCTTTTAATTTTTCTTCTAAATAGGCAGGTAATTTTAATTCATGTTTGATTATTAATTTATCTAAAGTCTGTTTTTCTTCTGCTGATAATTCGTAAGAAAACTTAAACCATTCTTCAAAAATGTCTTTGCTATATATAATTTCAATCTCAAAAAAATCTTTTAACTTTTTGAGTGTAGCATTTGAAAATGATA
>CAYLSF010001355.1:0-2321 GCA_964385675.1 uncultured Saprospiraceae bacterium | reverse complement strand
TTGATACTGTTCAAGTAAAAGAGACCTTTAGGAAAAGAGAAATGATTTTAGAAATCGAAAGTGGTGCTTATACCCAACTCATTAAATTCCAAATGATACAAGACCGCTGTTCTATTTTAGACGATTTTTCGGAAGGGCAAGATATAAAAGTACATTTTAATTTAAAAGGACGTGCATGGACAGGACGAGACGGGAATACGAGTTATTTTACCAATTTAGAAGCCTGGCGTATCGAAAGCCCTAGCCCTGTGCAATCACAAAATGCTACACCAGCAGCAGAGACAGGAGATTTTCCTTCTATGGCAGATGCTCCTCCTGTTGACGATTTACCTTTCTAAGAATCTTTTAAAAATTTGATTAGTGCTCTGCATTTATTTTTCAAAATGTATAGTGTTAATCAAATTTATTCTTTGTCTTTCCTATGATTTCGTAATTTCGTATATAAATTAGTCGAAGTATGAAATTGTTTATTAACCTGTTCTTTATTTTTTGTTATTCTGGCTATTCGCTATTTGCTCAAAATTGTAGCTTTTCTGTTTCTGCTTCATCAGACACTTTATTTTGTGACTCTATTTCAGTCCAACTCAATGCAACTATTAATGGAAACACTGCTAGTTTACCTAGTTATCAATGGTCTCCAAGTACAGGACTCAGCAGCGATACCATCCCTAATCCTATAGCAACCGTATCTAATACAACTACCTATACAGTCAGTGTAAATGCTGTCAGTACTAATAATCTTATTACGAATGGAGATTTTGAAAATGGAGATACGGATTTTTCTACTGGTTATATTGCTGGCTTTGGAGGTCCATCTGGCATACTAACTTTTGCCGGCACATATATGATTACAGACAATTCGAGCAATGGCCATGTCAATTATGCCGCTTGTAGTGACCATACTTCTGGTTCTGGCATCAATATGTTTTTGGCTAACGGTTCGATTTTCAACAATATAGCTGCTTGGTGTCAAACGGTTACTGTTTTACCTAATACTGATTACAGCTTTGAATTTTGGGCTACTGCAGTTACAGTCAATAATCCAAGTATTCTTGAAATCTCTTTCAATGGTTCACCTGACGCGACAACACTCAATCTCACTACTAGCACCTGCAACTGGCAACAATATACTACAACCTGGAATTCTGGTAGTGCTACTTCCGTGACTATTTGCATTACCAATCTAGTAACCACCAATGGTGGAAATGATTTCGCTTTAGATGACATTGCACTTTTTGGGCCATGTAGTCAAATAGATAGTATCACATTAGCCAAAGAAGAACACACCACATTACTTGATGAAAAACGTTGTGTTGGAGACAGTATTTTAGTAGGAGGCGCATTCCAATTCATAGATGGGATTTATGTTGATACGCTTACGTCTATCAATGGTTGTGATAGCCTTATTTTCACAGATGTTGCTTTTCAAACACCTTTAAAACCAAATTTGGGAGCAGATACTACACTTTGTGGTAACACAACTTTTGAAATTGGTGCAAATTTTAATACTGAAAATTACAATTGGAATATTGGAAGCACGGATAGTATAATATCTGTCAGTAGTTCAGGAACTTATATTTTAACCATCTCGGATGATCTCGGCTGTAGTCAAAGTGACACTATAGCAATCAACTATAATGAGCTACCAATTGTCAATTTGGGAAATGACACACTGCTTTGTACAGACGAAGATATAACGTTAACCGCTCAGCAAGATTTCAATAATGCGACCTATTTATGGCAAGATGGTACGACTACTCCTACGTTTACAGTAACCAATCCTGGAGGTACATACGATGTCGTAGTAACCAATGGTAATTGTGAAACAACTGATAATATCACGATTGATTTCGAAGTTTGTACTTGTGAAATCATCATGCCTAATATGTTTTCGCCAAATCGTGATGGTTTAAATGATATTATTCAACCAATTACCAATAATGGCTGTGAATTTGCGAATTACTCTTATAAAATATATAATCGTTGGGGCAGACTCATTTTTTCAACTAACAATTTTAATGACCATTGGGATGGTATATTCGAAGGACTTCAATTACCACAGGATTCTTATATTTGGGTTTTAAACTACGAACTGACACCAAGGTTTAATCAAGAACCTGTGCAAAAAACAGGAACTCTATTACTGGTTAGGTAAGTCAACACAAACTGTCATATACATAGTTAATTCAAGTTGCTACTCGGCTAGATTGTTGTATTAAATACAGGTTTGTTTATTGCCTAAAATGACAGTATGAAACATAAAGCTAGGGTTCTTACGTTTACGAAAAGTAGAATAGGATAAATGAATTTGTAAAAACTAT
>CAYLSF010001354.1:0-2324 GCA_964385675.1 uncultured Saprospiraceae bacterium | reverse complement strand
GCCTCCGCTAGTGTTGTTATTTTTTGTTGAGTTTGCTGAATTGTTTCATTGATTTTAGCTTTTAACTCCGCTCTTTTTTCAGTCGTCATAGTGGTATTTTAAATATGAAATAGGAATGAGTCTTACGCACACTAAATACTTTTGTTACGCTCCTTTTTTTAATCCAAATACGATTTTTTTAATATAGTTTAACAATTCCATTGATAGAGTCAATTATAAATATTCTAATTTTGCATGCTTTAAAATCAATTGGTGTTTAAACACTTATGTGTTGTAAGTGGTTAAGCTACCGTAATTACTTATCTGAACAACTTTAGTACGATCAATCAAAACTTACCTCATGCAGCGATTTTTACAACAGTGCTTGGTAGCGATTTTCCTATTATTTAGTTTGATAATATCCGCACAATCAACCGCAGATATTCAAGTCAAAAGAACATCAGAAGATATTACACTAGATGGTGAGCTAACTGAAAAAGCATGGTTTACGAGTGTTCCTGCCAAGCACTTTTGGCAATACTTCCCTACAGACTCCGCACAAGCCAAAGGGCAGACTGAAATTTACATGGTATATGATGATGAGTTCTTGTATGTCGGTGTCAAATGCTACACAAAGGAAGGGGAGTACATTACGCCGTCCTTACGTCGTGATTTTTCGATGCGAGGTAATGATAATATAAGTTTGGTGTTTGATACTTACAGTGATAATAATAATGCCTTTATGTTTGGCATGAATGCACATGGTGTAAGACGAGAAGCACTAATCTCAGGTGGAGGACGTAGAAGTAATGATTTTGGAGTATCGTGGGATAATAAATGGTATGGTGAATCCAAGATGTATGAAGACTACTGGGTAGCAGAAATGGCAATTCCTTTTAAAACATTTCGATATAATGAAGGCGTAAAAAGATGGGGATTTAATTGCTACAGAAACGATACAAAACATAACGAAATATCTTCGTGGAATAGAATTCCTCAAAACCAAATCGTGATGGACTTAGGATTTATGGGAAATATGATTTGGGATGAACCGCTAAAAAAACCAGGTACCAATATTTCTGTGATTCCATATGCTATTGCGAGTAGTGTGAGAGATTTTGAAGATGAAACCCAAACAGGAACGGATTATAGTGGGAATGCGGGGTTTGATGCAAAAATTGGGGTAACTTCTGCTTTAAACTTAGACTTAACCGTTAATCCAGATTTTTCACAAGTTGAAGTCGATCGACAAGTAACTAACTTAGATCGCTTTGAAATCTTTTTTCCAGAGCGACGTCAATTTTTCTTAGAAAATGCAGACCTTTTTGGAGGATTTGGGTTTAGTCGATTAAATCCTTTTTTCTCTCGTAGAATTGGAGTTGCCATAGATACGGCTACGGGACAAAATATTCAAAATCCGATTTTATATGGGGCTAGGTTAAGTGGAAAATTGAATAACAGATTGAGAGTAGGATTACTCAATATGCAAACGGCTGCAGAGGAAGAAAATGGTTTGCCAAGTTTCAATTATACTGTAGCTGCCGTGCAACAGGAGATATTAAGTCGCTCCAATTTAGCTTTTGTATTTGTTAATAAGCAAGCCATTAACGGTGACCCCAATTCTGATTTATACAGTATGTTCAATAGAGTAGCTGGAGCGGAATATCGGATTTTTTCAAAAGACAACCGACTATCTGGAAAGATATTTTATCATCAATCGTTTACGCCTACCAATGAAGATCATCAATATTCTTCTGGGATGTTCTTGAATTATATTACTCGAAATTATCGCCTAGAATTTGCAAATATGCTGGTTGGAAATGATTACAATCCAGCCGTAGGCTTTGCTCCTCGAAAAGATTTTTGGTTTTATAGCCCTGAGGTAGAATTTTTCTTTTATCCCCAAAAAGGTAAAATCAATAGGCACAGCATTCAGTTGGATTATGAGCCTTTGTATAGCTTAGGGCAGCGAGATTCCGACGTATTAGATGGTTTTGGACTGGCTGATAGTCGCTATCAATTATCATGGCGTGTTAATTTCAAAAGTAATGCTCGATTGAATATGGATTTGCAAATGGATGAAGTCTTATTATTTAATGATTTTGATCCAACTCGTATTCAAGCGGATTCCGTTTTTCTAGCAGCCGGTACTGAGTATCGCTTTACTTCTTTTAGGTTTCAATTTAACTCCGATAGTCGTAAAAAATTCTTTTATCGCATTACGCCTACGGTTGGACAATTTTATAATGGATTTAGAGCGGGTGTCAATGGTGAGTTTACCTATCGCTATCAACCTTATGGCTTCGTATCTTTAAATTATACTTATAATTATATTGATTTAGAAG
>CAYLSF010001353.1:0-2332 GCA_964385675.1 uncultured Saprospiraceae bacterium | reverse complement strand
CTGAAGAGGATGGAGAGAGTGGCTGGAATCATTTTCAACTCAGAGAATATGACCCAGTAATCGGTAGGTGGCTGGTGCCGGATCCTTACCGTCAATATGCAAGTCCATACAAAGCAATGGGCAATAATCCTTCTTCTGTAACCGATCCTGATGGTGGTTGTGCTGACGATGATACACCATGTATTCTTGCAGCGATAGATGCTGGATTTACTAGTTATGAAGATATAGCTGCGTTTCAGAACTTAGAAGGTTTAGGTGTTGAAGCTAATAGAATGCCAAGTTCACAAAGACTAGTGGCTAAAATCGACAATCCAACTCCTACTTCGTTTAACGAAATTATTGACTATCTAGATCCAAAAGTTCGTTTTCAAATAAGCGGATTACCGAGTGGCAGTAGTGATAATCTAAAAGAAAAGGTTCCTGAAGGGGCCAGGATTATTCCAGTTCCAGCCCCCATATTTAAGCTTTTTCGTAGGTTAGGTTCTATTGGTCGCGATCGCAGCAAGCCAAAAAACAATGCTGATCAAGCTAAGAATTATCGCGAATCAGCAAAACAAGGTGCAAAGGCTTCGGAAGTTCTGTTTGGAAATAGTAAAAAACAATCGGAATATCATAAAGCAGCTTCTTCATACCCAGCGTATGATAGAAGTAAATCTCTTCCGGATTGGGCTAACTCTGCGGGGACTAGTCGTGTAAAAAGTAATCCAGATAGCTTGATTCAGAGAAGACTGTATTTTGATGGTGTAATTATGGAAATAGATACTTTACTGGATATTGATTAAGATGAGATTTTTTTTTGTTTTGTTATCATTTGTGTTTTTGTTAATAGCTTGTAAACAAAAAAGCAATGATATTACTAACCTGCCAAGTACTGAAGACAGGTTCTTATTGACAACTGAAGACAGTACTTCAATATTTAAAATCATCTTAAATTCGACGAAATTTAAGAAGGGCGAAACATTATCAGGAACTGTTATCATGGTTAAAAGTAGACTCCCAAATTTCAAAGTGTGGTTTGGTCCTTTTGACGATAACTTTGAATTCGTGGATATGAACAAAAGGTACTTTAAAGAGGGTAGAGACTCAACTGCCGTTTTTTATATGAAACTAAATAAGTCCGGAGTTAAAGATTTGAAATTAATGGTAGAGGAATACGAGATAGTTGATGAGGACTATATAGATACGAGAAGGTTATATTATGAAAATGAATTAACTGTAGAATGATAATTATTTCCCCTGTCGCGCTTTTGTAAAGCGTGACTATTGTTAGAGTTTGCAGTAGAGAAGTAGCATTTATAATGTGGTCAAGATATAGATAAGCTAAGCCTGGTAGAGATACTAGGCTTTGTTGTTTTAGGAGGCGTAGGCTTTTCGAGCTCTGTAATCTCTAAGTACAGCATCTATATTGTATAGAATATGTTGTTTGTCTTCTTCGGGCAGGGCATTAATTTCCTTAAGTCTTTTGAGCATACCAGGATCTTTAAATAGCTCGTCGGTCTCTGCTTCTCCAATTAGGTAGGCTACAGTAGTATCAAGTACTTCAGCCAATCTTTTTACCACGTCTATGGAGGGCTTGACATCATCTCTTTCATACTTGCCTATCACAGAGTGATTGGTGCTTAATATTCCTGCGAGTTCATTTTGAGATAGTTCTTTGTTTTTTCTAGCGTCTCTTAATCTAGAGCCAAAAGTCTGCATTTGTAATTGCTTTAAGGTACTAATGATGCTGAAATAATCAACTTTTGTAAAAATACTGTTCATAACAGTCTTAAAAAAGTCAGTTAAGTCTTTGCGGAATGATTCTGAAATAGTAGTTTTGATTCAAATTTGAACAATTAAGCAATCAAAACTTTTTTCCATGCCTTACGACCTTCGTCCTTTATTAGCCCATGTAGCAGAAGAAACCCCTGTTGGTGTCGCTCATCAGTTGGATCGTTTACTGTATGACTTAGTGATGAGTGCGGAGTATCGGAAGTGTTACGATGAGTTGGGAGAACGGTACTTAGCGTTGGTGACCTTGCGGGATGTGTTTGCGATGATGGACAGTCAGGAAGTTAGCAAGATATGGAAATAGCAGCGTTAAAGCAGCAGCTCGATATCTATGCGGTTGCTGAGCGTCTAGGGATGAAGATTGATAAGTATCACAGAGCTCATTGTCCCTTCCATGATGATAAGAAACCGAGTTTGCAGTTTAGTAAGGAGAAACAAATAGCGACTTGTTTTAGTGGTAACTGCGATGCTGGAACAATGGATGTGATTACGCTAACCGAGAAGACATTGCAAGTCACCACTCACCAAGCCATCAAGTGGTTAGAACAAGAGTTCTTGGGTA
>CAYLSF010001352.1:1810-2334 GCA_964385675.1 uncultured Saprospiraceae bacterium | reverse complement strand
CTACTTTGACTTTATTTATTATATCTTGAATCATAGATAAATCTATCCAATTATTAGTTTCCTCACTAATTAGATGTTCATCGTCATATAATTCTTCAAATTTATTGGTTTGATAATTATTATATCTATTATAAAAAACATCTAAATATTGTCCTCTATTCGTTGCTTTTAATGAAGAGCGGACAAATTGAATTAATGGTTTAATATACTGACAGTCCACATTCTCAAAAATAAAGTCTATTAGGGCGTCTTCTAATTCCTTTCTCCCAAGTAATACTTTATTTCTTAAATCTGGATTTTTATAAATTGACCGTTTATTATCCAAAATACAATTATTATGATACATTATAGCCATTAAAGTTTCTGTTATCAATGGAATAAAGTCTTCCAATATTTCTTTTGGAACATTCTTTAACTCAATATTTTCCTTTGAAGCGTTTTCTAAAATGTATTTATAAATCTTTCTAGGAAAATATAGTCGAACACTTTGGGTTTCTAGTTTTTTTTGAAGTGTACACAGGGCT
>CAYLSF010001352.1:0-1782 GCA_964385675.1 uncultured Saprospiraceae bacterium | reverse complement strand
TTTTGTCTAATATGGTACTCTTTGTACTTAATTTTTTTAATAAGTTCTTGTGATAAATAATATCGTTTTGAACATAATTCATATCCTCGAACCTATCCCTATTCATCCTAATTTTGGTCTTTTCCCTTTCAGATTTTTTTGTAGAAGTTAATATTGTTGAAGTCATTCAAATCAATTGTTGTAATTGGTAAATCCGAATCAATTACAAAATACTAAAGTTTTATGATTTAAGCATGAAATTCAACTATATTTTATACTTTTACCCCGGCACATCCCTCAACCCATCCTGATCCAAAACCAAAATATAACTCCCTTGAATTTTGATAAACTTATCTTTCCGAAATTCGGTGAGCATCCGAATAACGCTTTCTTTAGCGGTACCGACAATTTGAGCTAAGTCCTCTCTACGGATATAAATTTTAGGTTGAGCTTGTTCGGGATCGCAGAGAGAGAGTAGGGCATTAGCGACACGTTTGCGGACGGAGTGATAGGCTAGGCTGAGGAGTTGTCCTTCTTTTTCGATGACGTTGTCGGCTAACATTTTGATGAGTTGGGCGGAAACGTCTTTATTGGCGTATAGTAGTTGTTGAAAGTCTTGTTGTGGGATGAGATAGACTTCAGAGGATTCTAGGGCAGCAGCAGAGAGGTGATAGGGCTTCTTTTGAATTAGAGCGGAGTAGCCAATAAAATCCCCCGCAGTACAAACTTTAATAATCAACTCTTTACCGTAGTCATTGGTGTTGTAGAGTTTGATTTGACCGCTTTTTACAAAAAAGAGATAACGAGGTTTCGCATCTTCATCAAATAAAACTTCTTTGGCATTATAGGTTTTGAGGAGTTGACTTTCGGATAAATCTTTGAGGGCATCATACCCTTTGGCCTCATTGATAAAGGCAGACCAACCTTGAGGGGATTTATCGAATTGTTGCTTGATGCGTTCGCTTTTGGCTAGACGCGTTTCTACGACTTTTAATAAATCATCTTTAAAAAAAGGTTTGAAAATATAGTCATCAGCACCGAGATTCATGCCTCTGCGTAGATCCTCTTTTTCGGTTTTAGCGGTTAAAAATACAAAGGGAATATTAGCCGTAGCAGGTTTTTTACTTAAAATATTGAGTACCCCAAATCCATCAAGTTTTGGCATCATCACATCGCATAAAATTAAGTTAGGCGGATTTTTTAAGGCGAGATTAACACCATCTGTACCATCGGCAGCAGTCGTTACCTCGTAACCATATAATTCTAAAATCTCCTCTAAATTCTCTCTTAATTCCTCGTTATCTTCAATAATTAATATCTTTTGCATAGTGTTTTTATTTTTGGTGAGTGGTTGCTCGGTTACTTGGTGATTGGATTGAATAATATTTTACTAGTTCACCAAGTAACCAAGTAACCAAGTAACCAAGTAACCAAGTAACTACCCCTTAGCCCTATATCGCAAGGGTAGAGTGACTACAAATATAGTTCCTACGCCTTCTTGACTTTCAAAATCGACGGCTCCATTGAGTAATTCTACGTAGCGTCGGATGATATTTAAGCCTAATCCTGTTCCTTTTATATTTTCGGCATTGTGTGCCCTAAAGAATCGGGTAAATAGGTGTTTTTGATCCTCTTTTGGAATACCAATGCCTTCGTCTTTTATTTTTAAAATCAAATTTTGCGTTTTCTTTGTGGTATTCACCACTAATATCTCGCAATGTATCGTTTTACCATCGGCTGAATATTTGGACGCATTTGACATTAAATTATAAATGATATTTCTCAAATATTCTTTATCTAAAT
>CAYLSF010001351.1:0-2335 GCA_964385675.1 uncultured Saprospiraceae bacterium | reverse complement strand
ATATTAATGATGTTACTATAATGCATGTTTGTTGTATCTTAACATTGGGTTCATATTAAGAAAAAATTAAAATAGTTAAAAATGCCGACTTTATCCACTCCAATTTTGAATAAGACTGAAAAGTATGTAACAAAAACTTATGTTAATGAATTTTCGGAGAAGTTTGTATTTCATGATTTAAAATATATTCATCGAATTGTCAACGAAACAGAAAAGATTGCGATATCAGAAGATTTGAATGAATCCGATACGGAAATTATATTATTGGTTGCTTGGTTTTACTATGTAGGATTTAAAGATTTTGCAACCTTTGGAAAGATTAAAGATCCATCTGATGTCTTTATGAACTGTAAGAAGTGTAGTATGGCAGCGGCAGATGCTTTTCTACAAGAACAAGAATATGAGCCTGAAAAAATCAAGAAGGTTTTAGATATATTGGATAAATCTTTTCCTGATAATGAGCAATTTTTGCAGCAAGGTGGGAAATTAGAGAATATAGTAGTTGATGCAATTCGGATGGATTTCGGTCGACCTAAAGGTAAAAAACGAGCTAAATTGATGTATGAGGAGTTTTTACTTTTGGGTACTTTGGATTTTGGTAAAAGAGGATGGTATGAAGCTATGATAGAGTATTTAACTACATGGGATTATACCACTAAATATGGTAAAAAACATTTTGCTCCTAATAAAAAAGCCTTACTCTTAAAATTACAAAAGGAATATAAAGAGGTTAAGAAAGAAGATGATATTGCTCTAAGGAAAGAGTTAGGTATTAATGAAGAAGAATTAAAAGCACTTAAAAAGAACCTGAAGAGTGTAAAAGGTCGAGATGAAAGAGGGATTCAAACCATTTTTCGTACGACCTCTAAAAATCATTATACCCTCAATGAAATGGTAGATAGAAAAGCGAATATTATGATTTCGGTTAATTCTATCATTTTATCTTTAATTATCGGAGGAATTGTAACGGATGGTGAAGATATAAACCGTACCGTCATTCCAATTATGATAATGACTCTGACGAGTATTATTTCTATTATTTTCGCTATCATATCTATTCGTCCTGATACGATGCATGGAGAATTTACAGAAGATGATATTCGGAATAAGCGAGGCAACTTACTCTTCTTTGGGAATTTCCATAAAATGCAGTTCAAGGACTACGAATGGGGGATGTTACAAATGCTAAATGATTCTAATTATATGTACACCACTATGATTAGGGATATTTACTTTTTAGGACAAACCCTAGGTAAAAAATATAAACATTTAAGATTATCCTTAACTGTATTTATGATCGGTTTGACCTTAACGGTTTTATCCTTTTTTGCTTATGAGTTAGGTTGGATATTTCTTTAATATGAAATTTTACTTCATGAATAAAATCATCTTTTTTATTAGTATTATCTTGATAAGTTGTTCATCTTCAAAGGAGAAGACGCAACCACCTGTAACGAATCCTGCGTTTGACTTTCCTTATCAATTAGCTAATCCCAAGGCTACCTTTCTATTGAATAAGGATTTGAAAGAAATTTCTGGATTGAGTTTATCTGCCGATAAAGAAACGCTATTAACGATAAATGACGAGGAGGGAAAAGTTTTTCAATTGGACAAAACGACAGGCGAGGTTTTAAAGAAATCGAAATTTCATAAAAAAGGAGATTATGAAGGGATTGAAGTTGTGGGGGATAAAGTTTATGTGCTAAAGCATAATGGAACACTCTATGAGATTACCAATTTTATGGAAGACACAGAAACGGTAACATCCTATGCTACGGATTTGAATGCGAATAATGATGTTGAAGGTTTAGGATATGATTCATCTACGGGACAGTTATTGTTAGCTTGTAAGGGCAAAGCAGGAAAAGGTGATTTTTACAAGAAAAAAAGAGCAATTTATGGTTTTAATCTAACCACAAAAAAATTAACTAAAGAGCCTATTTTATTATTGAGTCGAAAAGAAATAGGAAGTTATATCCGTAAAAGTGGGAACCGACTCGCTCAATTTTTAAAATCTTTTAGTTCGAAAGATGCTTCTAACCCTTTTGCACCCTCTGCTATTGCCGTTCATCCTATTGACAAAAATTGGTATATATTATCTTCTGTTGGAAAGTTATTAGTGGTGGTAGATACAAATGGTACAATACAACACATTGAAAAATTGGATACTAGTATTTATGTACAGCCTGAAGGGATATGTTTTGAGGTAGATGGTACAATGTATATTAGCTCAGAAGGTAAAAATGGCAAAGGAAAAGTTATTTTATTAAGCATGAAGTAATAAGTAGGTTTACTTATTTGATTGTCACGAATACACGAATGAAAATTCATATAA
>CAYLSF010001350.1:0-2336 GCA_964385675.1 uncultured Saprospiraceae bacterium | reverse complement strand
CTATTGTAATTTCTTACAAAAAGAAAATTTTAAGCCACCGAAAATCTGAAAACTCCCGAACATAAGCAGGACGAAATCCCAAAACCAAATACTCCTTGGGAATATCACCCCTACCCCAAAACCCGCTCAATAAATCCCTTAGTCTCCCTCAGCATACAAAAAATCTTAAAAATATCTTCATCGGTAGAGTCATAGGCTTTACTTTCAGTGTAGGTTGGTCATTGGCTTTTTGAGCGGCTATCATACTGATGAGAAATTGTCCTTGAGGGTCGTTGCTTACGTTTAGTTTGGATTTACATTGGTGTAAGATAAAAAAAGGAACGCTAGGAATTTACTTATCCGTAGCCATTAAACCAGAAATGACTATGGTTAGTTTAATTTCTTTAGACGATTAAGCCGAGTCCCGATTAGGATTGAAAAAACCATAGAATCTTTTATTGTATTTATGTAACTTGCATCGCTTAGTATTATTTTAGCAATGTTGAAAAACTAAATTTTTAAACATATTCTAAAAACCAATCTTCTTCCGTTTATTTCAATATGCAAAATATCGTTTATTATCCAAATCTAGCTTTACAACCTTTTATCGACCATTATAGAATATGGAAATATCAAATAGGAACTATGGATGAATCTTTATTCAAAGATTATCCACGGACGGCTATGGATATGGTATTTTGCTTAGAAGGTCAGCTTCAATTAACCGTTCTTCATCAATCCTCTATTACCTTAGCCCCGTTCTCATTTGTTGGTCATTTTGACAAAGCCTATCTCATTCAACCCAAAGCGGATATTACATTGGTTTCTATCCGATTCAAGTCGAATGGTATTTATCCATTAACTAAAATGCCGCTTCAACGCTTTTTAAATCATCATATTGAATTAGCGGATTTATTAGGAAATTCTACCTTACAATTGGCAGAACAATTAAAAAACACCATATCAAATCATCAAAAAATCCAATTGCTAGAAAACTACTTTTCACCTATTTTTTTAAATAGCGATTTACATTATAGATTGGATGGCGGTGTTCAAATGATTCAGCAATGTAAAGGGCAAATTACGGTAAAAGAACTAAGTCATCAATTGAATACCAACTATAAGAGTCTTGATCGTTGGTTTAATAAAAAGATTGGACTATCCCCTAAACGTTTTATTCAGTTAACCCGATTTAAGCATATTTTAGAAAATATAGAAAGTACCAATCAACCCAATTGGATGAATTTAGTTGTCCAACATGGATTTTATGATCAAGCTCATTTCATTAAAGAATTTAAACAATTTGCTGGCATCTGCCCCTCAGAATATGTACAAGAACATATCGCATTTTCTAGGCATTTTGAAAGGTAATTGGTTTGTTATTTGAATTCTACTATCAAATCTGTCATTATTCCCCGTAACACAAGTGTCCAATTTTTACAATGAAACTATCGCTCCTCCTATTAATTTTGTCCGTAATTGATTCATCAATATTTAACAACTATGAAAACTCACTTATGGCTAGTCGCACTATTTTTAGTGCCATTGCTAACTCATGCACAAAGCGATTTTTTTAAAAATCCACCATTGACAATTAGTTTCTATAATCATTCTATCGACGTTCCCTTTAAAGACATTTTTAAAACACCTATAAATTTTGGTGTCGCTATTGGAACAGAATTTAAGTACAATCAAGGCACACCCAATGCTTGGCGTCAAAAACTAGAAATTGGATGGTATCACCACAAAAACCTAAGCACTGCTGTCTGGTTAAAAACAGATGTGGTTTATCGGTATCAAACAACCGATGGATTATTCGGAGAAGCTCAAATTGGCGTAGGGTACATCCATGATTTTAATGCCTATCAAACTTTTCAGCTAAAAGATGGACAATATCAAGCTATCAGTCATAAAGGGAAAGGCGGATTATTAGTCGGGGCAGGTGTTGGCACAGGATATGAGTTTGAACTCAATGATAACTATAATATGGCGCCTTTTGTACGGTATGAATCCTTTATACAAACGCCTTATTCTAAATTTCAATCTATCTTTCCTCATGCTTTATTTCATGTAGGCAGCCGATTTTCAACGTACGAGGAGTAAAACAAAATTAAATACTCCTCTACAAAATAAAATTTGACACAGAGAACACTGAGGAAACACAGAGATACACAAAGTTTATTTTATCTACAATCAGTTATTTGAGGCTACATGTTCTAATGTATCTATATGCCTATCTGTTGATATAGATGGAATTAAACTAAAAGAGTAGTAATATGAATGAACTATTTAAACAAACCAAGTGTCAACAATATGTATTTTCGAATGTCGATGGTCGAATGTCGCAATTTCAATTA
>CAYLSF010001349.1:0-2338 GCA_964385675.1 uncultured Saprospiraceae bacterium | reverse complement strand
AGCTGTCCATTTTCCGTACCTTCCAATAAAATAGCCGCAAATGCCCCTGCTAAAACGGATGAACTCTGTCCTTGAATCTCTAAAAATGATGTGATACGACCATAATATTTTTGCTCGGTAATTTCTTGTACAAAAGCATACAAATTGGGATAATGTAGATTATAATTGATGAAAGTCGAGAAAAATACAAAAGCCGCCAAGTACCACGGCATTTCGCCTAATTGATACCCTGTATAAGCCACCCCTGTCAAAATCAATCCGCTCACAACCGTCAATCCCAAGAAAATATTTTTTCTATCGTATTTATCAACTAAGGTTCCTGCAACTACCCCCCAAAATAAAGCGACTACCGTAGTAACCAAATAAATTGTCATCAGTAAATCGCTCTCTCCTCGCTGCATAAAATACCAGGGAATCGCAATTAAACTAATGCCTTGTGCCACACTCGAAATAGTATTGGCTAAAAAAAGTAATAATATGGTGGATAGATTTTTCATTTTTTTAGTGTGCTGATGTATTGACGTATTGTTGTGTTGTTGTTGAAAGTTGTAACTTGCATTTCATTCAATTAACCGTCGTCAGACAAGTTTTCAAATTATCATGATAAAGTTATTTTGGGCAAATGTACTATTAATCCTGTGTTTAGTGGGATGTTCGGAATCGAATAAAGACCAAAAACAAGCGGATGTTGTCTCTTTCGCATTTCCTGCCGTTGAGAAACCAACAGATACGCTGAATGTTGGTTTTCTAATTATGGAAGGGGTTTACAATACTGAATTAACCGCTCCGATGGATATTTTTCAACATACGATTTATCATACGGATAATGGTATGAAGGTCTTTACTATCGCCAAAAGCCTAGACCCTATTCGGACTTTTGAAGGTTTACGAATCTTACCTGATTATAGCTATTTGCAAGATTATCCTCAAATTGATGTATTAGTCGTACCAAGTGCAGAACATCATTTGGATACGGATTTGGAGGATAGTGTAATGATTGATTTTGTGCGACAAACGGCAACAAATGCTCGTTTTATGACTTCTCATTGTGATGGTGCTTTTGTATTAGCAAAGGCGGGTATTTTAGATGGTTTTGAATCTACCACTTTTCCAAGTGACATAGATGCCTATCAAAAAATGTTTCCACAATTAAAAGTCCATCGAGATGTAATTTTTGTACATGATGACAAGTTCATAACTTCCGCAGGAGGAGCGCGTTCCTTTGATGCTTCCATGTATTTGGTGGAATTGCTATATGGTAAAAAAGTAGCCGATGGCGTAGCTAGAGGAATGGTGATTGATTGGAACGTAGAGGATGTGCCTAGTGTGGTGGTTTCCCGATAGCTATCGGGATAGTGGACTAGTGAATTCGTTGATCAGTGAATTAGTAGTATTTTTTCTTTAATTTTGGCGAATATTAATCATTTGTAATGAGTTATCAAATAACACTATAATACCCCCTAACCCCCTAAAAGGGAGAACTCATTGTATAGGACTCCCCCTTTTAGGGGGTTAGGGGGTAAAAAGACAATTTTACAATAGTTGTCTTAAAATCCAACAACTAATGAAACACCTATTATACAGTTTTATCTTCCTTTTTTTAGCAGCTTGTCAATCAGAAGAACCTACAGCTGCCGACTCGCCAACTATTAAATTTGATTATTATTTACGGTTAGATCAAGGAGTGGATGTCGCCCGTTCTGATGCTCGTTTTATTTATGTAGATGATACGGCTCAAGTTGCTTTACAGGAAGTGAAATTTGAAGATATTGCCATGAAAGGAATACCTGTGGGGAACGGTATGATGCAATACTCTTACAATGATAAAATGGAATTGAAAGATAGTTATAACCTTAATTTTACCACCAAAGAAGGAACAAAACATACCTACGATTTTCCAATTATTAAAATCAATGATTTCTTTATCAAAGAAGGAAAGATTAGTAAAAGTAAAGGATTTACTATTGTGTGGGATGGTGAAGATACCAAAAGAAATGAAACGATGGTGATTTTAATTACAGATGTAACAGGAGGCTCAATTACGATGAATTGGATAGCAGAAGCTTCTGCCGAAGAAGGTATTTATGTTAGACCCGAACAACTAGGAGGCTATACCGCAGGCAAAGCCCAAATCTACTTAACTCGTAAAACTAAACACACGATAGACTTGTTAAATAGTGTGCAAGGTGTAGCGAATATTGAGTATTATACCATTTCTAAAGCGGTTGATATTGAAGAATAATAACTAAGTATTATTTGTGATTAAATAAAATTAACAAGAAATTCATTTTAAAAATATTAACTTCTTGTTATCAAAATCATAACAAATAATCTTAAT
>CAYLSF010001348.1:0-2339 GCA_964385675.1 uncultured Saprospiraceae bacterium | reverse complement strand
AATAATAGAAATAGTCTGTTCATTATAAATTCAATATAAATTTTATTTTTAATAATATAAATTTCAATCTAAGATACAAATTATTGAGCTAATTGATAAACATGACGCAAATTTCTACCATATCCATTATAATCTAATCCATATCCTATCACAAACTTATTTGGAATTTCAAATCCTATATAATCTATTTCCAACGGTACTTGTATCGCATCTGGTTTGGTCAATAGCGTAAAAATCGAAATAGAAGCGGGTTCTTCTTTTTGTAAAACGGGCAAAAATTGATGTAAGGTATTTCCTGTGTCAATAATATCTTCTAGAATTATCACAGGTCGATTCTTCAAAGATTGATTTAATCCTATCAACATTTGGTGTTGCCCTGTAGAACTTAATCCTGAATAGGAGGCTATTTTTACAAAGGAAATCTCACAAGGTATGTTAATATGTTTCATTACATCGGCAGCAAACATAAAAGAACCATTCAATATGGCTAAAAAAACAGGAGACTGCCCTTCATATTTTTCATTAAGTGCCGCACATACAATTTTTATCCGTTGTAAAATAGCCGCTTCTGTGATAAATGGCTCGAACTGTTTATCTAATACTTGCATAATCATTCCTTGATTTCCATTGAAAATTAGATTTCAAAATTACAATAAAAAACACCGATGATAAGTTTTTCAAGAAACAAATCATCGGTGTTTTTTTACTCAAAAAGATAATTATCTACAGTTATCAAAATCAACCGCAAACCATCTACTTCACTCTTAATAACTGATTCAATCCAATGGTATTATCTTCTAATTCATTCAATTTCTTGATTGCATCTACAGTAGTTTCATATCTTTTTGACAAATTATATAATGTATCTCCTTTGGATACTTTGTGATACGTACCCTTTGGCAATTCCTCCGTATCCGTAACTGGTTCTTCTGTGATTTCCTTTTTAGGTGGATTATTTAATCTATTATCCACTCTATTGACAGGACCAGGTTCAGGTATTTCTGCTACCGTTGTAGGGGTAGTAGTATTTATCGGAGGAGGTTGTAATCTTCTGCTGCCCGGTTCTTGTACCTCATTCACCGTTGACTCTTCCTCAGTTTCCCAATCTACATCTGTTGGTATGCCTGTTTCTGTATCTCCCATGATTTGATTATAATATTCATTTTTACTGTCTTGATGAAGATAAGCTGGATCGTCAGAATATACATACACTTTTTGCTTGGGTAATTCATTAGGATGAATAGAATATTTCCCTAGTTTAAATTTTGGTTCTGGAATAGGTGGAACTTCTACTTCCTCTTCAGGTACAGTTGTCGGTTTTGTAGTCACTATGAGTGGTGGTGGTGGAATACTTGTTTCTTCTTCTTCATTCAAGTCCTCTGTCAATTGTTCCTCTTTTGGACGCAATGTTGGACGACGAGGGGCTTTACTTTTTAAATAGACTCGTTGTCCTGTAGCAGCTTCTTGCCCTGCATCCATTAGATTTCGCTTGTATAATGACTTTAGTTTTATACCATATAATTGGGCAATTTTATACATATTTTCATTGGACTGCACCACATGGATTTCTTTTTCTCCATTAAACGTATTTTTCTTGTTCTGTAAATACACAAATTGCCCTGGATAAAATCGACCGTCAGATGATAAATCGTTATATTTCAAAAGTTTTCTTAGTGGAATATCCAAGCGACTTGCTGTATTGATAGGTGACTCTCCATTCGCTAAAATAGCTTTGATACCATTATTATAATAAATTTCGTCTTCTAGTTCCCCTTCTTCTAAATTGGTAGCGTACCCAACAGCTTCTTCTTCTACCTCCAATAATTCATCATATTGATTCAATTCGTAGAGTTCAATAATCTTGATCAATTGTTCCCCGTAATCCTCTATTTTAGAATACGCTAATCGCTCCAGTCCCTTTGCCCATTTTTTATAGGCTGTATTAGACAGATTAAATAACGATGCTAGTTTTGGATCTTCCGATAGGTTATCAGTATGCTCTAAATAAGATTCCGTAACGGAAAGATAGGACTTATAACAAGTTGGAGAACTTTGGTTCGCCCACTTATAGAAGGTCTCGCCATCCCAATTTTCATTACATTTTAAAGCAAAATGATTATTGGCATATTTCGCTAATGAGTTATTGCCAAAAGAAGACTCTAGAATACCTTGGGCTAAAATAATACTAGCAGGTATTCCGCTTCTAGCCATTTCGCTCGTGGCTAAGTCTTTATATTGTTGTACATAATCATACGCATTTCCTTTAATTTGTGCGTACATTACTGTACTGATTAATATACTAACTATAAATGTGAAGTACTTCATAATGCTGCGTTTAT
>CAYLSF010001347.1:0-2340 GCA_964385675.1 uncultured Saprospiraceae bacterium | reverse complement strand
ATTTCTACAACTTCTTCCACGAAACTAGAATGCAAAACAATCCTTTACAAAAAACAATCTATGTTGAGAAAGGAGAGAAAATGGAGGAAGTTACTCGTAAGAATTATAAAAGAATCATGAAGCACTTTACTACTGACTACCCAGAGTTAAGAGCTAAAATTGGAACGCCAGGATACGGATTCAAGCATGTTGCTAAAATCGTTAAAGCATACAACGATTACATGACTGCTGACAATGATCCTATCTTTGGAATGAAGTAATTGATAATTGTTAACTATTAATTGTTAATTATTATCGAATAAGAGTGTAATTAACAGTTAACAATTAATAATTAACAAATAAAAGAAACCATTCATATCATAGCAATATTTATTTTAAAAATCCCCTTTCGCAACTGCGGAAGGGGATTTTTCTTTGATCATTTTTAACCTTTTACCTTTGCCCAAAATGCTTTTTTATACGTATCACTAATTGGAAGTCTTACTGCTTTAATCACTATTCTATTTCGTTCAATATATTCAATTTTATTAAGGGCTACAATGTAAGATTTATGGACACGCATAAAGTCATTATCTGGTAGTAATTGAGCAAAGTGTTTCATCTTTTCAAGTGTTAGTATCTTTCCTTCTTTTGTGTGAATTGCAACATAATCTCCTAAACCTTCCAAGTATAAAATATCTTGTAAGAGGATTTTCTGAACTCGATATTCACTTTTTACAAAAATATAAGTAGGTGCAGAGGTTACTTGAATAGCCTCATTCATATTTGATTGCACCTTTTGAATGGCAACTAAAAACCGATCATAAGGGATCGGTTTAAGTAAGTAATCAATTACATTATGCTCAAAACCATCAATCGCATATTGTGAGTAAGCAGTTGTTAGGATAATTGGAAACTTTTGATTTAGAATTTTCATCAATTGTACGCCAGTTAATTCAGGCATTTGAATATCTAAAAAAATTAAATCTACGTCATGTTGTTGTAGATATTGTAATCCCTCTATTGGATTCGAAAAAGTAGCGATTAGGGTTAAGCCGCCAGTTTTTTCAACATAATCAGCTAATAATTGAATCGCTAATGGTTCATCATCTATAATGATACAACGGATATTATTCATATTGCTAAAGGAATTTTAAGTGTAGCTAAAAACTGGTTATTCGTTTGCGTAATTGTCAAATCATGTTGATCAGGATATAATAGGGATAATCTTTTTTGGATATTCTCTAAACCAATTCCTCCACTCATATCCTTAGCTTGAATACGCACTTGATTTTGGGTATTCAATATAAGATAAGTATCATCTTTTGAAAAGTGTAATTGAAATGGAGTCGTTGGATGTCTTAAATCTCCGTGTTTAAACGCATTTTCTACAAAAGGTAAATATAGAAATGGAGGTACTAAACAAGACGCCACCTCTTTTACGCCTTCAATTTCAATATACACTTCATAATCATATCGCAATCGTTGTAAGGCGATAAAGTCTTCAATATAATTAAACTCCTTCCGAAAAGGAACTTGTTCATTTGGTTCGTACAAGGCATAACGTAACAGGGCGGTTAGTTTATTCATTGCTTCTAATGCCCTATCTGATTTTTGATAAACCAATGTATAGATATTATTGAGTGTATTGAATAGAAAATGAGGGTTAATTTGACTTCTAAGAAAGGCTAATTCTGTTTTCTTATTTTGAAGTAATAAGGCTTGACGTTGCAGGGCTTCATATTTAGAATATTGGATAAAGAAAAACACAATTCCAACTGCTGAAAATATAATCGCATTAAAAGAATTATCGAGTATATAATATCCCCAAGTGATTTTATCATTGTAATTATCAAATCCAAACAGATGCTCATAAAAAACCTCCTCTATAAAATATCGAAATCCAATCACGACTATACTTCCTATAAAACCAATTGGGATCAATACCCAAATAGGATACTTAGGGTGAAACCGTTTGAGTATGGTATAAAAGTTAGCTGCATATAAGTAAGTAGTTAAAAGGGAGGATAGCATCAGCAACCCACCATAATAGGAAAACCAATCCAACACAAATCCCCAATCTCCTGTTCTAACAGCATCTCTAGACTCTATTAAAACTATGTAAATTAAAAAGATAACTCCAGCTAGTTGACCGTATTTTGCTTTCATGATTTCAGTTATAATTTCATTTAATACAACATTCAAAATACTTCAATTTAGTCGATTTTAATGCTAAAAGAAGCATTCAATCGGTCAACCCTGATTTTTTATCGGTCAACCCTTCATTCTCTTCTTTCAAATCTAAAATTATACTTTTCATGAGTTACCGATGAAATTTTAGCCTACACAGATTACAATTGT